>DYOJ01000137.1 GCA_020720705.1 Acetofilamentum sp. | reverse complement strand
AACTATTCTAAGCACAAACTTTGCCGAAATCTTTAACTTCGTAAAGTCGAAATAAGATAAGAATATTTCAAAAAATAATGTATTGATTGTAACTGATTGGAATAAAGCGATTTGAGTCTAATATCTAACCTCTGATTTTAAAAAAAAAAATCAATTGAAGTATTGCTGTAAGGTATTGATTTATTAAAAATTAGATTGAAAATATATCTCTTACAAAAAAAATATTTAAACCCAAAGTCAAACCTATTGACAAAAAAATGTATTGAGTATCGTTTAACCTGTAATAGTTCTACAATAAATATGTTTGATAACAGTGATATATGGTGCAAAATTTACCTTATTCATGGCACTTGGAGCTTGGGTGAGGTGTGGTATGATAGTGCCGAGCTTATAAGCGAGCTGAAAAAATATGTGGTCATCCGAGTAATTGTCAGGATTTTATATATCGTTGGTCCGGTGGAAATTTGCCGAAGTATCGTTTCGATGCCGCCGAAAAACTCTTTCAGGAAATCCGAAGTATCGGCTCAGATATTCAATTGTATAAAAAGAACATTTTGACACTTGTAGGACATAGTCACGGCGGCACTGTTGCAATACATGCTTTGAATATTGGTTTGGCATCTTGGGCATTGCAGAACAATGTAAGGGTTAATCTGATTACCCTGAATACACCGGTGATACGAAGTGACAATCCGAAAGTTTCCCTTCAATACGGTACTTCAATAAACGTGCTTCACACTACCGTTCCGGAAACAGTAAGGCATTTTCATATCTATACGTCTGATTTGGTTCAACATAAGGGTGGTGCATCTTTTGTGAAAAACGGAAAATCACCTATCGGTATCGGATGGCTTAATGGCGGAACTTTCTCAAAATCAACTGATTATTTACGAAATAGACCCGGAGCTGCATATCGAACTTTTAAAAATGATACAACTGTAAATATTAAATACAGACCAAGTATTAAGATTTACAAAACAAAAAAATATCCACAATACCCGGCGAAAATAAACCTTGCCGGTATAACAATGCACCAAGGTTGGCGAGCAGGTGAAGTGAAAAAATGGCTGCCAAAGTTGAAACAAGCTATGGAATGCTTTTCTTCTCGCGAGTTGGTTTAGTTCGGCGAAGATATAGTTTTTACCGGCACGTTTTCCGTAATCAAGATATAAAAAATATTACGGCGCGTAATTACCGAACTGTCAGAATACGGACGACGAATGGAATAATAAACCGTACGGTCATCCAAACAGACTTCATACACGAAATTTGAAAAATTATTGTCCGTTTGTACAACTTTTCCCAAATAACCCAAAACTTCTAAATACGTCTTAAGAATGTCCGGATTTTTTGATACATAACCATAAGAAACACAACGGTCGCGAGTTAAATCTATTTCATACGTATGATATGGATAAGTCTCAGAACTTTTGCATGTTATCAAGATTTTATCTTCGTTTAAGGTGTCTTTTTCGACAAAAAATTCAGGGTCATATTTATATAATCCTTCAATAAAATCTTGACTTTTTCCGAGCAAGTTGTGTTGCGCCGACAGCTCTCCGAAGTTGGAAAACCCGACAATAAAAAAGAATAACGACAGTGAAAAACTTGATTTCATAAGGCTAATACCGATGAAAAAACAGAAATCCGGCTCTTTAAATTTGATGCGAAATTAAACAAAATAATAAAACCTTTATATAAAGTGAAAAAAATTTTTGATAATACGACAGACTTACTATTTTTGTATTTCTGAATAACGAAAGTATGTCTGAAGAAATACATCAGGTAGAAGTATTAAAAAATCATGTACAGCGTTTGATAACACTGTACGAAGCAGCACGTACATCGGCAGAATTATTACAAACCAAGTTACAAGAACAAGAAAAAGAATTAGAACAAAAAGATAAGCAAATTGCAGCATGGCAAGAGAAATTTAACATGCTGAAAATGGCAAAAACCATCGAAGCTACGAGCCAAGACAAGCACGAAGCCAAGATAAAAATCAATAAAATAGTGCGGGAAATAGACCGCTGTATCGCAATGCTCAATAAATGACACTGCATCCGGAATGGAAGATAAATTAGGTATAAAAGTTTCAATATCAGACAGGATATACCCTTTACGAGTCAATCGTGAAGAGGAGGAAAACGTGCGAAAAGCTGCAAAATTAATTAATGACAAGTTGTTGGAATACAAAGAGCGAGGAGTTGCAGACACAACCGATGCGCTGTCTTTAATCGCTTTTAATATCGCCCGTCAGTTCCTGAATTCAGACACCTCCGATGCCTATAAATTATTGAACAGTGAGGTTCGGCAAATAAATTCCGATTTGGAAGAATATCTTAAAAAACAGCGATAAATAGTTTCATCTAAAAGTTTTTTTTGTATATTTGCAATAAGAATCAAAGGCAACGCCCGCAGTATTTTCTCTGAGTCATTTGTGAAGCTCAACACTCAAATAATTGAGGATAAGCTCATATCTTTGGAAAACATGCCTTTTAGTCGCAGCAATGCGCTTGGAAGTTTGAACAAGATGGCAACCTCTTCCATGTCCGATAGGGGCTTTCACTAAATCAAATGAGAAAGTATTTGCGGGTTTTTTTATTATATATTAATATTTCAAATTTTTTAATCAAATGGAACCCATTTATGTCATAATTGTAGTCGTAACAGGATTAGCCCTTGGCTTTTTAGCCGGATATTTCCTGAAAATAAAAAGTTTACAGAAAAAAGCTGAACAAATTTTAAGAGATGCAGAAGCCGAAGGCGAAATCATTAAAAAAGATAAAAACCTACAGGCAAAAGATAAGTTTATCGAACTCAAAGAAAAACACGAAAAATTTGTTACAGAAAAAAACAAACAAATCACTGCTAAAGAAAACAGTCTGAATCAAAGAGAAGTTGCACTCAAACAACGCAAAGACGAGATGAGCAAACGTATCAAAGATTTTGAATTGGAGAAAAAAGCCGTAGATACACTTAAGGCACAAACCGATGCGCTCGCCGAAACACTCGAAAAAAGACAAATCGAATTAGAAAAACTTCATAAACAAGAAGTTGAAACCCTTGAACGCATCTCCGGAATGTCTGCGGATGAGGCTAAAGAACAAATGCGCAAATCTCTCATTGCCGAAGCAAAAACCGAAGCAATGGCAGAAGCTAACGAAATAATCGAAGAAGCTAAAATAAATGCCAACAAACAAGCTAAGAATGTGATTGTCAAAACGATACAACGCATCGGAACAGAGGTTGCCATTGAAAATGCCGTAACTGTTTTCCATATCGAAAATGACGAGATAAAAGGTCGTATCATCGGACGTGAAGGCAGAAATATACGCGCACTTGAAGCCGCAACCGGAATCGAAATTATCGTGGACGATACTCCTGAAAGTATCGTACTGTCCAGCTTTGACCCGATGCGCAGAGAAATTGCCCGACTTGCTTTGCATCAATTAGTTACAGACGGTCGTATCCACCCGGCACGTATTGAGGAAGTGGTTGAAAAAACAAAAAATCAAGTGGAAGAAGAAGTGCTCGAACTTGGTAAAAAAACGACGATTGACCTCGGTATTCACGGCATGAGCACCGAACTTATGCGCTTAGTCGGTAAAATGAAATATCGCTCATCTTATGGTCAAAATTTGTTGCAACACTCGCGCGAAACCGCGAAACTTTGCGCTGTCATGGCAGCCGAAGTCGGTTTAAATCCGGCTGTTGCAAAACGTGCCGGCTTATTACACGATATCGGCAAAGTATCGGATGAAGATATTGACGTGCCGCACGCAATCTATGGTATGAAACTTGCAGAAAAATTCAAGGAAAAACCCGAAGTGGTAAACGCAATCGGGTCGCATCACGACGAGGTTGAAATGACAAGCCTATATGCTCCGATAGTTCAAGTTTGCGATGCTATTTCGGGTGCCAGACCGGGTGCCAGACGCGAAGTTGCCGAGTCATACATCAAACGCATTAAGGCACTCGAAGAGTTGGCGCGTTCAGAACAAGGTGTCGTAAAAACTTATGCCATTCAAGCCGGACGTGAATTACGCGTTATCGTAGGCAGCGACAGGGTTTCCGACCAAGACATTGAGCGCATTTCTATCAATATTGCCAAACGCATTGAAGAAGAAATGACCTATCCCGGACAAATAAAAATTACGGTAATTAGAGAGAATCGAGCTGTAAGTTATGCAAAATAAAGCGTTTAAGAAATTTATCGTAAAGAGCATCCTAATTTTTTAGGATGTTTTTTTTTTATATTTATAAAAAAAGTTTAGATTTGTATCGCAAAAGCATAAGATAATGAAAAAGATTCAAATGGTTGATTTACACAGCCAATACTTACATGTTAAACATTTGATTGATAGTGCATTACAATCTGTTATTGATACTTCATCTTTCATTAACGGTGACGAAGTTACGGTATTCAAAACAAAGTTGCAAAACTTCACCGGCGCGAAACATGTAATTCCGTGTGCAAACGGCACCGATGCCTTGCAAATTGCACTTATGGCTTTGGAGCTACACCCCGGAGACGAGGTCATTATTCCGGCATTTACCTACGTGGCAACAGCCGAAGTTATTGCCTTACTGAAACTTACACCTGTAGTTGTAGATGTGTGTTCGGATACGTATAACCTCAATCCGGATTTATTGGAAGCTGCAATTTCTGCAAAAACAAAAGCCATTATGCCAGTCCATTTATTTGGTCAAAGTGCTGATATGGAGCCTATTATGGAAATTGCTCGAAAGTATAATTTGTTCGTGATTGAAGATAATGCTCAATCCATCGGAGCAGTTTATACGTTTTCGGACGGTTCAAAAAAGCAAACCGGAACCATGGGACATATCGGATGCACCTCGTTTTTCCCGTCAAAAAATTTGGGATGTTACGGCGACGGAGGTGCAATTTTTACAAATGACGACCAGCTTGGTTCAAAAATTCAAATGATTGCGAATCATGGACAAAACAAAAAATATTACCACAAATACATCGGTGTAAATTCGCGTTTGGACACCCTGCAAGCTGCCATTTTGAATGTCAAAATTGATAAACTGAATGAATATAACATTGCACGCGAACAAGCTGCCGGAAAATACGATAATGCCTTTGCAGGAATCGCAGGTTTGAAAATACCGCGTCGTCGCACAAACTCAACGCACGTATTTCATCAATATACCTTGCAAATTGCTGATAATAAGCGCGAAGACTTGATGAACTATTTGGCTGAAAAAGGAGTTCCGAGCATGATTTATTACCCCTTGCCGGTACACGAGCAAGAAGCCTTTAAATCGGTAACGAGAATTTCAGGTAGTGTTGATAATGCTGAAAAACTATGTAAATCAGTGCTTTCGTTGCCAATGCACACTGAACTGACCCCCGATATTGAGGACTACATTATTGAATCTGTTAAATCATTCTTTTAAAAATATCACGTGGAAAAAAAATATTTCGCGCACGAAACTGCTGTCATTGACGAGGGGTGCACCATCGGAAAAGGCACAAAAATCTGGCATTTTTCGCACATTATGCCTAACTGCACCATCGGAGAAAATTGCAACATCGGACAAAATGTAGTCGTTTCGCCGGATGTGATTTTGGGCAACAACGTCAAAGTTCAAAATAACGTATCTATCTATACCGGAGTGATTTGCGAAGACGACGTATTTCTCGGACCGTCCATGGTTTTCACAAATGTAACCAATCCGCGCAGCGGCGTAAATCGTCGCGGACAATACGAAACGACGCATGTCCGCAAGGGCGCATCCATAGGCGCAAATGCAACGGTGGTGTGCGGAAACGAAATCGGCGAATATGCCTTCATCGGTGCCGGAGCAGTTATCACGAAACCCGTGAAGCCCTACGCTCTGGTTGTCGGAAACCCAGCCCGCCAAATCGGTTGGATGAGTGCGTTTGGACACCGCTTAGTATTTGATAATCAGGGAATTGCTGAATGTCCTGAAAGCAATCAAAAATACGTTTTAGAAAATAATTCGGTCAGGAAACTTTAATTTAATTTATGGCATTTCATAAAGAAATATCGGCAATTGATTTATTTTGCGGTATCGGCGGATTGACCTACGGGTTGCAAACTGCCGGTATCAATGTAACTGCCGGTATTGATTTAGATAACTCATGCAAATACACTTTTGAAAAAAACTGTAATACAACATTTATCCGCGAAGATATTCAAAATATTTCAGATAAACAACTTAACGACATTTTTGGAAAAACTAAATATAAAATTCTTGCCGGATGTGCTCCATGCCAACCATTTTCATCGTACACCTACAATCAGGACAAAAATACGGACAATCGTTGGAAATTATTGTATGAATTCGGTCGTCTGATTGAACTCTCGAAACCAACTATTGTTACGATGGAAAATGTACCGACTCTGTTAAACTTTAAAAAAGCTCCCGTAT
>DYOJ01000136.1 GCA_020720705.1 Acetofilamentum sp. | reverse complement strand
ATTGACAAACGTTGAAAACGAACAGACAACTTGGCAGCCGATTTTGGATAAAATTTCAAAAATGGATGCTGAAACTGAAAATCTGAGCGGTAATTTAAAAAAAATACAGGAAACGATTGCAACTATTTCAAAATCAAGCGAAAATGAAAGCATCAAAATTGCTAAGCTAAATACAAAAATTTTACATACCGAGAAGAAACTTGCGGAGTCTAAATCGTTTTTAGAGTCCCAAAAAATGCTTCGGATACTCAACGAAAAACTGTCCGAAATAAGCGTTAATTTGCACACTTATAAAACTTTACACATTCAGATTCAACAAATTAAATTGGATTTGATTTCCCAAAAAAATAAACAAACTCAAAAACAACAGAACTTAGGAAAAAAAACAGAACAAAATATCGAAATTCAAAAACAAATTTCGACACAACAAATTGAACTTCAAGGATATGAAAATCTGATTAAAAATCTGAATACAAATACTTTACATGAGACTCAAAATGCACATTTTGTTAAACTTTCAGTATTAAAAACCGTACTGGCAGACGTTGAATCTTACCTCAAAATATCAACAGAACACACTGAAATAGAACATATTGTCAAGAATAAATCCAATGAATTGAAAGAAACAGAAACAATTTTAGAGAAAATTGTTCCGGAATTAGAAAACGCAAAATTACGGCTTGAAGATGCACGAAAAATATTTGAATTGGAACGTGAAATCAAAAATTTTGAAGCCGAACGAGCAAAATTGCGTGAGGGCGAAGCCTGCAAATTGTGTGGTTCTACCGAACATCCTTATGTGAAAAAATATCAAATTTTGGAACTTGATGCCGGCAAGAACAATGTAAAACTACGTGAACAACAAGTTGTTGAACTCGAAACAAAAATCCAAAATTCAAAAATTGACATCGCTCGTCTGAAAGAAATAGTTCAATCTGCAGAACAAAATATTCGAAATTTGCTTTCACAAAAGCAAGATATTGCCGATAGAATTTTTAATGCAGGTTATCAAAATTCTATTCCTCAAATTTCTGAAATTCAGAATGATATTGCAGAAATACAATTTGCACTGAAACAAATCTCCATCGAAATTGAAACAGCGAAACAGAATCAACAAAAGTATGAGAAATTGAACTCAGAAATACAGATTTTAAAGGCAGAATTTTCAACAAAACAAATTGAAATTGAGGTTGTGCTCTCCGAACAAACTCAGCTTAATACTCAAATAAATGAACTTAGCAATAAATTACAAACTGTTGAATATGAACATCTTAAAAACATAACTTTGCTCACGGAACTTTTAAACTCACAGGAACTCCAACTTCCCAAACCTGAACTTTCAGACAGTTTTCAAAAGGCAATTGAA
This sequence comes from Acetofilamentum sp., assembly GCA_020720705.1. Lineage (GTDB taxonomy): Bacteria > Bacteroidota > Bacteroidia > Bacteroidales > JAADGE01 > DYOJ01. The sequence continues at coordinate 5,061 of DYOJ01000136.1, read as the reverse complement.
CAAAAAATACAGACCTATCTTGCAACAGAAAAATCAGCCGTGAATGACCAACACGAATTGACAAACTTAAAACTCGAACTACAAAACGGAGAAAAAATTAAAGCCGAAAAATTATCGGAACTCAAATTGCTGGAACATGATGCCGAACAATTACATTTAAAAATTCAAGGAATTGGAACTGAACGTAATGAACTATTAAACAAAGATTTAAGTCCGGCAGTTATGCGAAACATGCTTGAAATGAAAGTGCATACAGCTCGAACAAAATTAGAAACTTTACGCGATGAATTTCGTGAAAAGGAACAAAATCGCATCCGAATTACAACTGAAATTGAGGCATTGGAAAAATCGCAGAGTGAACTAAATTTGACTTATACCGAACTTGAAGCACTATTAAAATCAGAACTTATAAAAACTGAGTTTACAAGTTTAGAAGACATAAAATTATCACTTTTAGAAGAATTAAAACGTATTGAATTTGAGACGATTGAACGAAATTTAGTTGAAACAGAAATCTCGCTGAGAGCACTCGAAACAGACATTGCATCACAATTTGAACAGTTAAAATCGGCAAAAACTTTTGAAGACACTGCTGATAATATTCCGGAATTTATTCAAATTGCTCATAATCAACGCTCAAATTTAATAAAACGAACAGGTGAATTGGAAAATCGTTTAAGTGTTAATACCGAAATAAAAAACAGGAATAAGAAACTAATTGAACAACTTGAAATTCAGAATATTATACTAAATAAATGGGATAAATTACGAGCTGTTCTCGGAGGTTCGGCAGTGGCTTTCAATGCCTTTGTTCAACGCTTAACTTTACAAAATTTAATTGCTCATGCAAACCGACATCTTTTGAAATTAAATAAACGCTACAGCTTGAAAATGAGCGATGAAGCAAAAAAATCAAACGAGCTTGAGTTTATGCTTATTGACCACGACCAAGCAGACCGCGCACGCAACACGGCAAGTGCGAGCGGCGGCGAAAAATTTATCATCAGCCTTGCATTGGCTTTGGGACTTTCTGATTTGGCAAGTCGAAATGTAAAAATCGAGAGTCTGTTTATTGACGAAGGTTTTGGAACTTTAGACCCACAAACTCTTGACACAGTGATATCTACACTCGAAACTCTGCAAGCACAAGGCAAACTTATAGGTATAATTTCTCATGTCGAAAATCTCAAAGAGCGTTTACCGGTTCAAATTCAAGTTCAGAAAAAAAGCAACGGAACAAGTAAGGTTTTGATATTTTGAATAATAAGCAGTTAGAAATTAGATTTTTTTATAAAATATTGAGCCTACTCCGAAAAGTGTTTTTGCCGCTAAGCGGTTTTATAAGTATCTGATTATCAATAATGAGTTTTTCTTAAAATAACCGCTAAGCGGCTTATCGGAGTGGACTCAATATTGATTTCAACAAAATTCTAATGAGTTATAATTGAAATATAGACATTAATGCCTAAAATGTCTTATGCCGGTGAATATCATATTGATACCCAGCGTATTGCAAGTGTCAATGACAGCTTTGTCTTTGATTGAGCCGCCGGGTTGCACAATAGTGCGAATGCCCTGCGAAGCTGCAAGTTCAACATTATCCGGAAACGGAAAAAATGCATCGGAAATCAATATCACATCTTTAATCTTATCTGCATAAAATGTCTCAAAATCAGCAAGTTGTTCATTAAAATCTGCTTGGATAAATGCTTTTGCTTTTGAGATAGCCAATTCTGTAGATATCAACCGGTTTGGCTGCCCTGCGCCCATTCCGAGCAGATAAAAATTTGAGTCATTCTGCCCAACAATACAGATTGCGTTCGATTTTATATTTTTTACAACATTCAAACCAAATTCTATCAACGGGCGATTTTTATCTTTGCTAAATTCGGATATCGTAACAAGTTCCAACTTTTCATACAACATTCTGTCTGTATCTTGTTGAAGAAGAACACCATCCACAAAGCGCAAATCAAAATCGAATGTCATTTTTGTCATATCAAACTCAATGACACGCAAATTTTTATTCAGTTGCAAATATTGCAACGCATCCTCCTCAATTCGAGGCGCAATTACGACCTCAATAAATTTTCGTTTTGCAGGGTTGGCGTGATTTAGTTCAAAAAACTCGACAGTGTCCCGCGTCAAAGGTGTATTGAACGCAATTATTGACCCAAACGCTGAAATCGGGTCGCCTTGCCACGCTTGCTCCAGAGCTTTGCGCTGGTTTATGCCCGAAGACAATCCGCAAGGGTTGGAATGTTTGACCACGGCACAAGCATTGCCGGGCAATTCACGCACTGCATTTACTGCACCCGAAATATCTAAAATATTGTTGTATGAAATCTCCTTCCCGTGCAGAATTTTCATGTCAAAATACGTGTTTTGTTTTCCTTTCATTCTGTACATCAATGCGTTTTGATGTGCATTTTCGCCGTATCTCAAAATTGTTCCGCCTTCAAAAGCTAAGCGCAGTGAGTAATTTCCGCTTTCGCTGTCCATGGTTTGAGCGATAAGGGCATCATAATCAGCAGTGTGATTGAATGCTGCGGTCATCATTCGTTTTCTGAATTCATACGTTGTAGAGCCGCCCGAAGCCGATATTTCTTTTGTAAACATCTCATAATCTTGGGGTTTTGTAAGCACGGTTACATATTTAAAATTTTTAGCCGCCGCACGCACCATGGTAGGTCCTCCGATGTCAATATTTTCGATAAGTGTATCGAAATCAGCACTTTCTGCCAAAACTTTATCAAAAGGATATAAATTACAAACAACTAAATCAATCGGTTGAATACCAAGCAGTTGAGCCTCTTGTGAATCACGTTCACGGTCGAACAGCAAGGCAGATTCTACGTTAAACGAAATCGTTTTCATTCGTCCGCCGAACGCTTCAGGATTTTTGGTAACTTGTGAAATATCAGTTACTTCGATGCCTGCATCTGTCAAAGCTTTTTTCGTACCGCCGGTTGAAATGAGTTCTATATCAAAGTATTTTAATACTTTTGCTAAATCAACAATACCGCTCTTGTCGGATACGCTGAGTAATGCACGTTTGATTTTCATATTATTTTTTAAAAATTATCGAAAAATAAATCAGAAATATAATAATTTACAAAATGGTTTTACATTATATTGATAGTCATTGATTTAAATTAAAAAAGACGCTTTATCGTTACATTCTTTTTGAAAATGTTTTCTTATTGAACAAAAGAATTTATTTTTTCACACCTTTCTTGTTTAATTATTTTTGGGTTTGAATAATTCCGTTAATTTTTAATTTTATAATCTCAATATTTTCAAGTCCTTCGTTATCAATCACTTTTACAGCAATAGAAAATGAACCTGCTTTAAATTTGTAATTATGTTTTCCTTCTTTGTCAAGTAAAATTTCAGCGGTAAACCCTTTTTCTGAGTTGTAATTAAAATCCCACGCAAAAAATTCTATTCCGCTTTCACTTTCGGCTGTTGCAATAAATTCTATTTCTCTCAATTTTTTGGAATCTGTTCCTAAATCGTTGAATTTTAGGGTTAAAGTAGGTTTCTTAGCAATGGGCACAATTTCTGAAACTGTTAATAATTCAATTTTTACGTTTTCTTGGTTTTTCAACCTTGCAACTTCTTGTATCGCTCCTTTTCCGAAACTAAATGCAATAATAATTCCTATGGATTTATTTTCTGACTTATTTTTTTCGTAAAGAGCTTTGTCATTTCGCATAACTGCCGAATGAAAATTATCAATCACATTTCGTCCGATATTATCACTGCGTATTACTTGTATCGGTGCATTATCTTTGGTTTTGCCGTCCAAACCCAAATCACTGCGTTGTTTTGAGTTTGCTACGCCGCCGTATTGTTCTATTATCCATGTTTCAAATTCAAAAGCCGGTTTATTTCTCAGAATGTCATAATCGTATTTGTGCAATTGCACAATAAAAGGTTTAGAAAACAAATCATGTTGATTTTGCAAACGCATTTCTGTAACTTTAACAGCTTGAACGGATTGGTCTATGCCGAGCCACGCACGTTGCAATTTGTCGGCAACTGCAATTGTTGTTCCGCCTCCAACAAAAGGGTCGAGAATAACATCATTTTTAGTTGAAGCCATTTCGATAATTCGTTGCACCAATTTTTCAGGCTTTTGAGTTGGATAACCTATCTTTTCTTTTGAAACACCTTGTACATTTTGCACATCGTCCCAAACATTATTTATTTGTGTAGAATTAAAAATGTCATGAAATTCTTGTTCACTCAGCGAATAAATATCTCTATCTTTCCATAAATTCGCCAGCAAAACACCTTTGCTGTCATCTAAATAACGTTTTATTCTCAATCTGCCATTTTTGGCTTTCGGGAAATACAGCAACCCTTCTTTATCCAATCGTTCCATAGTTTTTAGCGGGCAACGCCAACCGTTTTGATTGGGTGAATATCCTTTGTATTCATAACGATAGCCTTTACTATCGGGTTTTGTTAAGTCCCCCAATTGGTAGATACCTTTTTCGTCTCGAAACTTATAAAAATTCAGTTTATATTCTTCTGAATGTTCTACATAAAGCGAATTGTAAACAAAATTTTCGGTTTTTGAATAATACCAAATTGTGTCAGTAACAACAGCCAATTTCTTTTTGGCATCACTATGAACGTTGGTTCTTTGCCAAATAATTTCGCCTCGAAAATTACTATTACCGAATATTATATTAAGAATTTCAACTTTAATTTCTGCATTTGCGTGCCAATCGCAATGCAAAAAGATTGAACCGGTGGACTTTAATATTCGATGCATTTCGATAACACGTTCTTTGAGCCAAGCAATGTAGTGGTCCACCCCTCCGCTCCATCGGTCTTTAAAGCTACGGATTTCGCCCTCATCTCCCCAAATTACTTCGTAATTTCTGTTACTGAAAAATGGCGGATCAAGATAAATTAAATCAACGCTTTCGGTGTCGATTTTTCTTAAAACTTCTAAATTGTCGCCTAATACTAATTGGTTCATTACATTTTTCCTAAATAGTGTCTGTAAGAAAACGTATAAATACTTGATTTTATGTCAATTAAATT
>DYOJ01000135.1 GCA_020720705.1 Acetofilamentum sp. | reverse complement strand
CAGATACTTATAAAACCGCTTAGCGGCTAAAAACACTTTTCGGAGTAGGCTCATTTATAAAAATTCGACAAATATTTTGGTTATATTCTGATTAAAAATATGCACTTTTACCAAAAATTAGAACTCTTGCAGCGATTCAATATCAAGAAAACACCAGTCTTAAAAAAAATACTCGTTGAATATCTTAAAATTAACCAATTAGCGAAACGAATTTTGGAACGATTTTTGGCAGTTAATTTTTCACAAATACTAATTCGTAATAAGTTCATATTCAGAGTGCGAAAATTCTGGAACAAAATATCAAATTTGGGAATTTTACCCGAAATGGAGCTTGAACAGCAAAAGAAAATCATGCTGTCCAATCAAATTTCGGTCTTTCTCTTCTTTGTAATTTTATTATTGAACACCTCAGTCCATTTTTTCTACGTCAAACAATCAATTTTCGCACATTTATCGTCATTTACCATTTTGACGACGCCTATCTTAAACAGATATGGTTATAACAGACTGTCATCCTTTTTGTTGTCTTTATTAACGCCCGCACTAACCTTACTTTTTACAATACTCGGCAAACTTAACCTCGCCGAAGCATCCCCAATTGTGGGCTATATTTTTCCGCGTGCATTGATGGTTTCATACATTTCGCTGCCTTTTATTCTCATTCGAAAAAAAGACAAATTCTTTATGACCTTAATGGTTTTTGTTACTGTTTTTTTTGCACTTTCTTTCGACTTTTTTCATAATTTGTTCGGAGTCGGATTTTCGGAGGATAAGTTAGATTTCAGTTCTTACGAATCCACTAATTATTTTATGATTTTTCCTGTTGCAATACTTATTTTAGGTTTTTTATTCTTGACAAACATCAATATCAAATACGAAAACAAAGTTTTGCGTTTAATTAAAGAACTGGAAACAAATAAGTTACTTGTCGAACTCAAAAATAAAAACATCACCGACAGTATAAAATATGCAAAAAAAATACAGACTGCTTTTTTACCGAAACCCGAACTGATAACACAGACTTTGCCAAATTCGTTTGTGTTGAATATGCCGCGCGATATTGTGAGCGGCGACTTTTATTGGATACGACAAGTTGAAAATCAGATAATTATAATTTCCGGCGATTGTACAGGACACGGTGTTCCCGGCGCGTTTCTGAGCATTTTGGGAACAACACTTTTGAATGAAATTATTGTATCGAAAAAAATTGTGAAACCTGATTTGATACTGAACGAATTGCGCTTGGCGGTCATAAATTCGTTGAATCAAGACGGCGCACAAAAAGAACAGAAGGACGGCATGGACATGTCGGTTTGTTTATTTAATCCGGAAACCAAAATGCTGCACTATGCCGGCGCGTTTAATCCATTGATTATTATTCGACAAGACGAACTAATTGAATATAAGGCAGATAGACAGCCTATCGGAATCTACAACAAACAACTTCCGTTTACAACGCATGAAATACAACTTTCAGACAACGATATTTTTTATATGTTTTCAGATGGTTACAGCTCGCAATTCGGAGGCGAAAAAAACGAAAAATTAAAAACCGGAAGGTTCAAAGAGATTCTGCGAACCATCTCAAAATTAGATATATCCAAACAAAAAGACGAACTCGAAAAGCTGTTTACCGGTTGGAAAGGCACGAACGAACAAATTGATGATATTTTAGTTATCGGAGTTCAAGTGTAAATTTTTTCGATATTAACAATCAGACTATTCAAATTCACATAAATAATTGATTTTAAATATTTTATAAAATCTTCAATTTCGCATTTTAATAATTCTGTTGCATTTGATGAACTTTTATAATTGATTTTGTTTGTCCAATAAATAACGATTTTTTGATTATGTTTCGTAAATTATTTCTCGCTTTTATTGTTTTGATTATTTCTGTTCAAATCATGTCTGCACAATCTCCGCAATTTGAATTTGCAGGTCAGTTTGGGGCGCTTAAAAATGATGCCGGAACAGACATCACAGGTGATAGTTACGGAAATGTATATTTGATTGGCAGTTTTCAGGATTCAACGGACTTAGATATCGGAGAATCAACAGACAAAAAATATTCAGCCGGCGACCTTGATTTCTTTATCGTAAAATATTCACAAACAGGAGATTATATTTGGGGTGCAACTTTTGGAGGTTCAAATGCAGATCTTGCAAATTCCCTGGTAATTGTCGGGGACACGATGTTGATACTTACAGGAAGTTTTAACAGCACAGTTGATTTTAACCCGGAACAGGAGATATTTAATCTGACTTCAACAGCAATGACAGATATTTTTGTGCTGAAACTCAGAACAGACGGCACTTTTATTGATGCGTGGAGTGTTGGCGGAATAAGTGCAGAAAATTCAAAAGAAATAACCGCTGATGATGAAAACTTTTATATTTGTGGTGAGTTTTATTCTACATTTGATTTCGACCCCACTGAAAATGAGTATTTTAAGACTTCTGTTGATGGAAAGGACATGTTTGTTGCTAAATATAATATACTCACTGACAATTGCTTATGGGTATTTTCCGAAAATAATGGTACAGTCGAAAAGATGAACTCAATAACCACCGACCAAAATTCAACAATTTATGCAACAGGCAATTACTACGGAACAACATCAATTTATAAATTTAACGAACAAGGAAATCCGGTTTGGAAAAAAATGCTTCTCGGAAATTTTGGAGGAGAAAGTGAAGGTATTTCGTTAAAATTCTATGAAAAAAACCTCTTTATTACCGGAAATTTTGAATACAATGTAGATTTCGACCCCTCGGATAATGAATATATTTTAACAGCAGGAAGCTCCAGCCGAGATATTTTTGTATGCAAACTGTCCGAAAACGGTGATTTTAATTCGGCATACAAAATTTTCGGAACAAGTTACGACCGTTCAAGCAAATTGTATTTTGACAAACAAGGCAATTATTACCTCACCGGAACATTCTCAGGAACTGCAGATTTCGACCCGTCCGAAGAGGCTGTTTACGAGCTTCATTCTGCTGCAAACGACATTTTCATTGCAAAATATAGCAACGATAACCTGTTTCGCTGGGCGTTCAATATCGCAGGATATACTTATAATCAGGGAAATTCAATTTTTGTTCACGACAATATGCTTTTTGCAACAGGTTATTTTTATTACAATAATGATTTCGACCCCTCCGAAAATTCAACGACCTTAACAACCTCCGGGTTAAACAACAACGATGCTTTCTTAGCAAAATATACACTTTGTCAAAACGATATAACAACCTTAGAGTCTGAAATATGCGAAGGTGAAACCTTATTTTTCGGTAATGAATATATCGGAACTTCAGGTATCTATTTTGATACAATTCCGGTCTTGCCCGACTGTTATTCGGTTACAATCTTGCAACTTTCGGTCAATCCGTTACCTCAGACACCGCTGATGCCCGCCGGCAACCAGATGCTATGTCAAAATCCGGGTTTTCAATTTTATACAACCACACAAGCCGAATTTGCCGTGGATTACAATTGGAACATCTCACCGCCGGAAGCAGGAAGTATTTCAGCTATTGGAACACAAGCCGAAATTCTTTTCGACAGCGAATTTATCGGAGACGCACAAATCACAGCTCAAAGTATAAACGATTGTGGAATAAGCGATTTCTCAGATGCCCTAAATGTCAATATTGATATTTGTCCGGGTTTTGAAAAAATCACCGAGCATATTCGGGCGTATCCAAATCCGGCAACCGAATTTGTGTACATCGAATATGAGCAATACGGAACGGTTTACATCTATGACTTGCTTGGTCAGTTACAAATCATTAGCAAACAATCAGTTATAGACATTTCAGAACTCAAAACAGGCGTGTATTTTATCAGAACTGCTCATGGAAATTTTATACAAAAATTTGTAAAACAATGAGATTTCATTACAAAATATTGTAAATAGTATTTGTAAGAAAACGTGTAAATATTTGATTTTATGTAGATTACAGCTATTTTATCAATTGAATGGATTGTCATTCAGTGGTCATTCAATAGTTATAAAGTAGTCATTCATTGTTTTTTTTACGTTTCAATTGAATTTCTACTGAATTTCTTAAAACATTCAAGTAGATATTTCGTATCCACTCAATATCGTATGGAAAAATCTCTTTTTTGCACAATTAAATATCCAACCGAAGAATAACCAATGTTGAATGTCAAACGCTAATTTCTTTCATTTTTGTAAACGTTAAAGTATTGTAATAATGTAGTTTATCCGGAACAATGGTAAATTCGTTTGTTCCTTTATCATTCGTTATTGAATATTCATCTGTTCTTCGGTTACGATTTAATAAACACAAATCTGCAAAGCTCAGTCATCCTTTTTTGAGCAGATACGATATTTCACTATAACAATAAGTAATTCAATGAGTTCTGAGTTTTCTTACAAGCACTGAATATCGCTTAAAAATCTCGTAAAATCACTTTTCTAAATTGAAACTATAACGTTTGCAAAGGATTTTATTGTTAAATTTTTGTATTTTTTTTGCCAAATCCGAAAATCAAATTGATATTTGCAGGTTTTAATTTTTGGATGTGAATACGATTATCATCAAATTTAACGAATGGCGCCGCAAACGCATTACAAACTACCAATTTCTTATCGCATTAAGTCTGTTGGTTGGCTTGCTTTCGGGTATCGGAGCTGTGTTGATAAAGAACGGAGTTTTATTGATAAAGCGTTTAATCACAGAACTTTCGCCGGATGACGTTATAGAGTATTTGTATTTTGTATTTCCGGCAATCGGGATTTTTCTTGCCGTTTTTTTCGCAGATAAAATTTTACGGCATAAGGTTGGGCACGGCATTCCCTCGGTTCTGTATGCTATCTCAAAGAACAATGCGTTTATTAAGGCGCACAACATGTTTTCGTCTATTATAACAAGTTCATTAACAGTTGGTTTCGGCGGTTCAGTCGGTTTGGAAGGTCCTACGGTAGCAACAGGTGGAGCTATCGGTGCAAATATAGGTAAACTGTTCAACCTTACCTACAAAGAGCGCGTATTGTTGCTCGGTGCGGCGGCGGCTTCCGCAATGTCTGCAATTTTTAAATCGCCTATTGCCGGTGTGGTTTTCGCCCTTGAAGTGATTATGATTGACTTGACTACAAAATCGGTCATTCCCATTTTGTTTTCCTCCGTAACCGGTTCATTGACATCATATTTTGTATGGGGGCAAACCGTTTTGTATCCGTTTTCGCTTCAAAACGAATTTACACTCGGAGAAGTGCCTTACTACATTTTTCTCGGAATCTTTACAGGGTTGTTAGCTGTATATTTTACCAAAACGTATGTATTTACAGAACGTATTTTTAAAAATGTAAAGAAAAAGCGATACAAATTTCTTATCGGAGCGAGTTTACTCGGAATGTTGATATACTTTTTCCCGGCGCTGTACGGCGAAGGCTTTGAAAGCATAAATTCTTGTTTGAAAGGTGATTATACCTATTTATATGACAATAATTTTATTGCCGGATTTGAAGAAAATATTTTTGCGTTAATACTATTGTTTTTGACCATCACGTTGCTGAAACCCGTTGCGGCTTCGCTTACATTCAGTGCCGGCGGCGTAGGCGGTATTTTTGCACCTTCGTTATTTATCGGAGCAAATGCCGGATTATTTTTTGCAACAATTGCTAATCATTTTAAATTGACAACTATTGCGCCGAATAATTCTGCGCTGGTCGGTATGGCAGGTGTAATTGCCGGCGTGTTGCATGCGCCGCTTACAGGTATTTTTTTAATCGGCGAAATTACGCACGGCTACGGGCTGTTTATGCCCTTAATGATTACCGCAGGAATTTCTTATGTTACCGTAAAAGTGTTTTTACCGACAAACGTTTACAGCATACAATTGGCAAAAAAAGGTGAGCTGATAACACATCACGCCGACCATAATGTACTGATTCACATGCAAATAACAGATATTATCGAAACAGATTTCAAACCGGTAAAACCGCACTTCACTTTACGACAATTGGTTGGGGTGGTTGCGGAATCAAACCGAAATATTTTCCCTGTGTTGGATTCTAAATCAAATTTTGTAGGTTATGTATCCCTTGACCGAATTCGGAAAATTATGTTTACAACACATTTATACGACAAATTAAAAGTATCGGAATTGATGTCTTTTCCCGAAATTTCTGTGCAGGTAACTGAAAATATGGATTCCGTTGCCGGAAAAATCCAACAAGCTGAAGTTTTTAACTTAGTTGTTTTAGACGGCAAAAAATATGTCGGATTTATTTCACGTGCCAATGTTTTTTCAAAATATCGAAGTTTGCTCAAAGAATTTTCGGAAAACTAAACGATGAACTTGTCGAGAAATTCATCTTTTTTAATATTTTGAAATTTACACTTAATTGATATTCATATTATTACAATTATTATCGCTTGCTGCATCAAACATGTTTTTTCTGCTGATTTGATATTCGTCAAATTTTTTCAGATATTACAAAACTT
>DYOJ01000803.1 GCA_020720705.1 Acetofilamentum sp. | reverse complement strand
ATCCCAATCAAAGTCCATGGAAAAATAGAGATCCGTACATACAAATTGTCAATACAATTTCTTCAGGGTCTGACACCGATGTATTGATTCCTGTTATCCTTGCGATTCGGGATAGTGACTGACCGCTTCCACCCTGCGTCTTTTTGACAATGGCTGCCTTGAATCCTTCTGAATATCTCATGCAATTACGCTCTCCAAATGGCGTAATCCATCTTGACTGTATTTGCACTGCTTGCGAACGGACATCCTTGTCCGTTCGCAACATAAGTTCCCCTTATGGCACATACACATTGTTGGTGGTATATTGCTATTTATCTTCAATTGTATAGTTGTTAATCAAAGTTTCGATTTCATCTTTATGTTTGGATATTTGGTCCGCTCCCCATTTGTCATCTTCATAACTATCAAACATTATAAGTCGTTTCAAACTTGAATTATCACCTTGAAACATTTTCTTTTTATCAGTTGGATTTTCTTTGTTGCCCGCCGAATTCTGAGAAGTAGATATTAAACACAAATTACCAATTCCGTTGTAAACTACTTCGTCAATAGAATATCGTTTGGCGTGTTCTTGCGAAAACAAATGCTCCCTTGAACTTATTTGTCTGAATTTATAATTATTGAATTGACCTTTCAACTTGTCAATTTTGCTTTTTAATGCTTTCAAATTCTCTTTCACTTCTTCAGTCTTGTAAAGTTTCCAAAGCAAAAAATCAATAAAATAAAGATTGAAAATAGTAATTTCAGGATACGATAATTTGTCTTTATTGAATTTACCTTTTGCGATATTCCATAATTCTTCGGTGTAGTTTTCAACCGTAAAATCTGTATTCTTCATAATTTCTTGCAACCAATCATTGAAAGTGTTTGTAGAATTGGAATAATACAACATCACTTGCAACTTTATCAATTCTTCATCAGTTTCAAAAGTTTTGATCGTTGTTTCAAAATCAGTATTTAACTTTCTTATACCCCAATTTTGTTTGCTTTCGTCTGCATCAGCCAAATCTTGCTTAATAACAAACTCATCAAATAAGATTCTGTATTTCAACAAATCTAAGATAAATTCTTTTGGGTCGGGTTTAGTGACGCTAAATTGCTCCCAAAGTTTTTTATCATCAAGTGAAACTTTTTCGTTTTTAATCTTCAAAACTTGCAATAAAAAGTTTGGAAAGTCAATTACAGATTTGTATTTGTCTTTTATGTATTTTTCTTCCTTTGGAAAGTCAATTGGAATGTTAT
>DYOJ01000802.1 GCA_020720705.1 Acetofilamentum sp. | reverse complement strand
TATAAACTGAACCTGCATGGCTTTTGCGGTTTCATAATCGTGTGTTGTATCACCGATTAGCGCAATTTGCGAGTCCTCAAACGGTAATAATTTTCGCAGTTCGATTCCGTTTTGAAGTTTTCCGTGTGCCAAATTGTCTGATAATCCGGAAATATGTGTGAAATAATCGGTCAGCTTCAATTTTTGTAGTTCGGAACGCAGTTCGCTCTCTTTTCGAGCGGATAAAACAGATTGGCTAATTCCATTATTATGCAAATATTCAATTAGTTCTATGATATTTGAATGTAATCTGAGTTCGTGATGTCGCCTGTTGTATCGTGTAATAAATTCTTCGCCGACTTGATTGAAATTCTCAATATTAAAATCGAAACCCACACGCGCATAGTAATTTTTGACCGGAAAATCAAATTCACGCATATAGGATTCAAGCGTAACCGGAGCAACCGAGCGTTCGTTCAGCATTTCATTAATCGTTTCCACACACAGCCAAGCATCGTCGAGCATGGTGCCGTTGTAATCCCATATCACATGTTTGATTTGGGCGAAAGTAAATTGATTTTCAGTTTTTTGCATTTTTTTCGTGTTTAGATGTATCTGCATAAACTACTGTCCGTGAGCCAAGTAACGGGGCTGTATAGGGTATCAGGATTCGGGAATATTGCGTATCGTTTACGGTATATTTAAGCCCGAGTTCACCCGGAAACAAAATGTTTATTGCAAAACTTTTTTTCTCGCCGGCAGGCAGTTTGTCATGGTTAGCTGTGCCGATACCCTCAAAACGGATTCCGGTCATATCGAATTTTGAATTATTTACAAGCACAATCCGTTCGTAATCAAGCGTATTTAAGCCAATTTTGACATACAAAGCTATTGCAAAAAAAGTAATCATCATAAGGGTAAGTGCTGTGATTTTTGCTTTTTTGGAACGATATTTTCGTCTGAAAGCAATTACAGGCGAAAAGATTGCCATGCCGACTGCCACCGTCCCTCCAAGTAATGCAAGTGTCTCGGTACTTGACTCCGGACTGAAATACCACAACAAGAATACGCTCGACACTGTGAGCAAAGCTATAAAACCAAGTGTCGGAAAATAAAATGTTCGCTCGGACATATCAAAATATTTAAGTGAATGACTTATACCGTTTACTGTTTGTAAGATGTCGTGTAAATGTTTGATATTATGAATGTTATAGTGATTTTTTCAATCGAATGTTTTGTCAATTAGTTGTCAATCAATGGTCA
>DYOJ01000801.1 GCA_020720705.1 Acetofilamentum sp. | reverse complement strand
CATCACTCCATAAATGATACAAGCGCTTCAACTCATACTCAGCCTCTCGATACTTGTGATATTTCACGAGTTTGGGCACTTTGCATTCGCAAAACTGTTTAAAACGCGAGTCGAAAAATTTTACCTGTTTTTCAATCCTTGGTTTTCGTTATTCAAGTTCAAAAAAGGCGATACCGAGTACGGCATCGGCTGGTTGCCGCTGGGCGGATACGTCAAAATATCAGGCATGATTGACGAAAGCATGGACAAAGAACAAATGAAACAACCGCCGCAACCGTGGGAATTTCGCACAAAACCCGCGTGGCAACGCCTGCTGATAATGATTGGCGGCGTGTTGGTCAATTTTATTTTGGCAGGTTTAATTTATATTGCCGTGCTGTTCGTTTGGGGCGAAGATTATTTGCCCGTCAAAAATATGAAATACGGCATTGCGGTGGATTCGCTCGGTTACGAGGTCGGATTTCGCGGCGGCGACCAAATTGTGAAAGTGGACAGCAAAGAAATTGCACGCTTTAACGATGTCATGCCCGAATTGCTCATGGGCGACAAACATTCCGTGCATGTGTTGCGCGAAGGTTCCGAGGTCGAAATTGTTTTAACAAAACCGCAAATTGCTGCCATAATTGACATCAAAGGCAAAGATAAACTCTTCGCGCCGCGCTTTCCGTTTGTAATTGATACGTTTTCGATGAAAGATTCCAATGCCGAAAAAGCCGGTTTCCGCAAAGGCGACAGGCTTGTGGCTGCGAATGACAGTGCAATCCAATATTTCGATGAATATTTGAAATTTTTCTCGAAACACAAAAACGATACCGTCAAAATTACTGCCATGCGCAACAACGACAGCATCAGCATACCCGTTTTTGTGAGCGACAAAGGCACGATTGGTGTGCAAGTTGTGATGTTCACCGAACATTTGAATTTAGAGCATCAAGATTATACGTTTTTTCAATCCGTTCCAGCCGGAGTTCAAAAAGGCGGTAAAGCCGTATCGGATTATTTGCGCCAATTTAAACTCATTTTCGACCCCGAAACCAAAGCTTACAACCAACTCGGCAGCTTTGTAACCATCGGCAGTATTTTTCCGAAACAGTGGAATTGGCAAGCATTTTGGGGACTGACTGCGTTTCTGTCCATTATTCTCGGTGTGCTGAATCTAATGCCCATTCCCGCATTGGACGGCGGACACGTGATGTTCGTATTGTTCGAAATGGTTACCGGCAAAAAACCGAGCGACCGCTT
>DYOJ01000800.1 GCA_020720705.1 Acetofilamentum sp. | reverse complement strand
ATAAGCGTCCACGCTTTTCTTTTGCCGGCATAACTTCGTAAAGTAGAATTAGTTTAATTTTTACAAATATACCATCAACCATAATATAAACCTATAAACGCTTCAAAACTTAAATTTTATTTATCTTTGTTCGCAAATCCCAACGCGATGTCTGTTTCGGAGAAAATAATAAGTTTGCAAAATCCAAGAATTAAAAATGTTGTTAAGCTACAACAAAAAGCATCCGAACGTCGTGCGCAAGGGCTGTTTGCAGTTGAAGGACTGAAGGAAATTGATAGGGCTATTTCCTTTGATTATCAAGTTGTTACAATTTTTTTCTGTGCTGATATTTTAAACTTGTCCGATTTAAAAATTCGATTCCCAAAATGCGCCGATGCTCAAATAATTGAAGTTTCACACTCGGTTTATTCTAAAATCAGTTACCGTGAAGACAGCGGCGGATTGGTTGTTTTGTTTCGGACAAAAACACGAACCTTAAACGACTTGCGGCTGCCTGAAAATCCGCTGATATTAATCTCGGATTCAGTCGAAAAACCCGGAAATATCGGCGCAATTCTACGAACAGCAGATTCCGCCGGCGTTGATGCCGTGCTGTTTACAGGAACACAAACCGATATTTTTAATCCGAATACCATTCGCTCATCCGTTGGCAGCCTATTTAGTGTTCCGATAGTCGAAACTTCAATTCCTGAACTTGTCTTATTTTTGGCAAATCATTCTGTTTCAATATATTGCACTCATTTGGAAGCCTCGGTATGCTATACTGATATTGATTTCCGCTCCGGCAGTGCGGTTGTTATGGGAACAGAATCAACGGGAATATCTGATGAATGGCTGAAATTTTCAAAAAATAATATCATTATTCCGATGCAAGGTTCGGCAGATTCAATGAATGTTTCAGTCTCGGCAGCAATTATTCTTTTTGAAGCTGCACGGCAACGCGGCTTTGGCAAAACGTTTTGAATTGATGGCATTTATTTTTTGAAATTATTTGTGAATCAAAAAAATCTAAAATATCACTATCAATGACCACTTTATGACCATTGTTCGGCAAAAACATTCAATTGAGAGCAAAAGCAATAAATGGCTTTGAATTATCTTATTTGTTTTTTTTTGCGATTTATGACTATCAAATAAAAACATCGTAGCCGTAAAAATATTTTATTATTTAACTGACATTACGCAGACTTTAAAGTCTTTTATTTAAACTTAAAATTAATTTGAAAACTATTGAAAAATAATTAAA
>DYOJ01000134.1 GCA_020720705.1 Acetofilamentum sp. | reverse complement strand
AATTAAGAATTGATAATACTATATCAAGTTTCAAGTTTTAAATTTCAAGTTACCTGTCTCAATGATGGAGTTTTTTAAGTTTTTTTAAGTTTTCTTAACATTTTCTTAAAACAAAATCGTTCAACATATTGTTTTTTAACATAATTTTGCAGTTTGAATTTGTCTTTTTTAAACCCATTTAAAATAAATTAAAATGAACAAAAGAACCCTACTTCTTCTGTTTGCACTTATGGCAACCTTTTCCGGTTTGATAGGTGCAAACATCAATTCTACTCCCGCAGGCGGAGATTGGAGCGCGAACACCACTTGGTCCGGTGGCATTGTGCCTGTTGCAGGCGATGACGTTACGATTGTTGCCGGAGCAACAGTTATTGTAAATCAAGATATTACGATTCAAAATCTGCTCGTTCAGGGCAGTTTGGTCATCGGTAACGATTTAACGGGGCGAAACCTAACAATTACCGGAACAACTACCGTTGATGCAACAGGCAGTTTTACGGTCGGTGCGTTTAACATTACGCACAATGTAACGTTTCAAGGTGCGGTAACGAACAACGGTATTTTGGATTTTTACAACTCATCGAGCCAAGTTGCGAATGTTGTTTTTTCCGGAATCACAATTTCAGGCTCGAATATACCGCAATTTGCAAAAGTTACATTCAATTCCGGAACCGTAACCGCAGGCGTTGCATTTGACATCAACGGCGCAGTTGTGATTGAAAACGCAACAACATTTGCCGACGGCGGTTTCACGCACACCGTTGCCGGAAACTGGACAGAAAACGGTTCGGGGCAAATGACCGGAAACGGAACTATTGTCATGGATGCACAATACATTCAATCCGTTACAACCGCCGCAACGTTTTACAACCTGACATTTTCAAGCGGAGCAGTCGGCGTTTTGGGTGCAGGAATTACGGTGTCTAATAATTTTTTGGTAACCAATAATTCCGATGTTCAATCCACACAATCGCACACGTTTCAGGGGGATTTTACGGTTGATGACGGCAGTAAATACACCGCATCAGACGGACAAGCTACGTTTAATTCCGCTACTGAACAACAAATTGTAACAATCGGGACAACAAACGGAGTTCCCGCTGCAAGTTTTTGGCGCGCCTATTTTGACGGCGGGAATCCGACGTTTAACAAACTGATTCACGGAAATCTATATGTCAACAGCACCTTATATATTTACGACGATGCCACCCTTGCCGATGATGCAAACACTTACACGCACACATTCATCGGGGACGGACGCATAGACGGCGTGTTCGGCATTTCGAGCAACTTGCTTTTGCGCGGCGGAACATGGTACGACGGCGGCGCTGATAACGATTTTACACTCGGCACATCCGAAATTACCGTCAAAGGTTACGTGTATGTGGGCGCAGGCGACATCATGCGCGTAAACAAAAACATCACCATCGTTCCGGATGACAACGGAAATCATACCGGTTTGATTATCAACGACAACTCGGAATTAAGTGGGCTTGGAGCCGCGGATGTTTTGACTGTCAGCAACAACACCTCATTATATATTCGGGACGATGTGAATTTTCCGACCACATTTTCGACCATAGACTTGCAGCAAGGATCTTATGTGCGTTACGATGCCGGTTTACCGAATCAAAATATTTATGCCGGAGTAACTTACTGGCACTTGTATTTGAATGCCGGCACTACAAAAACAGCTCTTGGAAATTTGGACGTAAACGGAAGTATTTGGATTTACACTTCAACCAATTTCTTACTTGGGACTTTTCACCATACCTTTGCCGGAAATATTTACAGTTCCGATGAAGTCGGCGGATTTGGCTCCATGACAGCCACCGGCGGCTCGGTAACTTTGGATGCCCCCGATGCCGACCAATCTATCTATTTAAACGGAACGGGAAACTACATTTTTAACGATTTATACCTCACAAGCTCGGCTCCGACAGGCGCGCGCAACAAATATTTTAACGACCATATCACCGTAAACGGAAATTTTTCAGCCACAAATACCGGCGGCAGCGTAACTAATATGCTGAATGTTTACATGTATGAATTTTCAATTAACGGCGGAAATGGTTTTACGCTCGGTTCAAATGTTCGGTTACTTTCCAGCGGAACAAATACGTTTGAAACCTCCATCGCAAGTTTTTCCGGTGTGAAGAATTTTGATGTCGCCAGTACGGTGCGCTTTTACAGAAATATTAACGGCTCATTCCAAAATATTCCGGACGGATTTACTTACGGAAATATCGAACTTTACGGAAATACCCAAAAACGTCCGATGGCTAATTTGGACATCAACGGTAACGTCTCAAATGTTGGGGGAACTCCTGTGCTTACCGACAATTCGCATACGTTGAACGTTGCCGGAAATTGGGCTATGAGCTTCACGACCACAAGTTTAACCGGAACAAATACCGTTATATTCGATGGAGTGAATCAAAATATCGGGCAATCGAACTTCAATCATGTTACGTTTTCAGGTTCGGGAGTGAAAACCGTTTCGGGCGCACTTGATATATTGAAAAATTTGACCATTCAAACCGGAGTTACGGTAAATGCTGATTTACAAACGATTAACATAGAAGGAAATTGGGCGGAAAACGGAACGGGTATGTTTCAACAACCGACTTCCGGTACAGTAATTTTTGACGGAACGACTGCAAATCAAACCGTTCAGACAACACCTTCGAGCTATTTTTACAGTTTAACAATCAATAAAACCGGTGCAAATAAAACACTGACTTTTAATTCGAACATTGATGTAAACGGGACGCTCAATTTCACTGAAAATTATGCCGCTTTGGACTTAAACGGCAGTAACTTACGTGTTGCCGGCGATTTTTATTTCCGAAACGGTTGCACGTTTTCACATTCCGGCGGAACGGTATTTTTTGACGGAAATACGGTGGCACAACTTATCCGAAATTACAATTCTTCTACCATCGTTTTTGACGCTGTCGAATTTACCGGAACTGCAGTTAAACGCCTGTATGACAATTCGTTCCGTTTTCAAGGAAACGTTACGATTACAAACACGACTTTGGACGGACAATACTGGGCGCAATACGTGGAAGGCAATTGGATTAACAACGGCGTTTTCAGACATTCAAACACCTTGTATTTTGATGGAAGCAGCGACCAAACTATCTCACAATCATCGTTTTACACTGTCCGATTTCAAGGTGCAGGAACAACCAAAACCTTGACAGGAAACATAACCCTCAACGGCGATTTGTACATTGATGATGCAACTTTGGATGTAAGTCCGGCGAGTTATGCCATATCAATGGACAACAATTGGTACAACAACAGCACCGGTTCGTTTATTGCTCGACAAGGCACGGTTACGCTCAACGGCGAAAATTCGTATCTGTTTACAGGTGAGAGCAATACACAATATTCGGGCGGAACTTCCTATACAACTTTGGGCGGAACAAAAGCGTTTTACAACCTCACAATCACCAAGCGAACAAACGATTATTACGTTCTTTTGCGTGGCGATTTGCATGTTTCTAACAATTTTGTCATAAATCAAGGCGATTTTAGACAAAGCAACGACCCGGTAAATTTCGGTATCAATGATATTACAGTTGGTGGTGATTATATTTGCGAGGGTCTTTTCAGAAATAATGATTATGGCGAAACATTTACATTAAACCCAACTGCCGGTTCGCATACATTTACAGCAAACAATATTAATACTTATGGTGTTTTAATTTTTGATGGTGCTGCCGGAACGTCATACACCTTTGGCAGTAATTTGAATATGCTCAGTAATAGAGCTATAACAATCAATAACGGAGACATTAACCTAAACCGTTTCAAACTCACAACAAACGGCGCAGGACACATCACCATGAACAACGGCTCGCTGACCGTGAACGAAAACGCAACGCTCAGTATGGGTGCGGGTGCAACATTCACAAACGCCGGCGGAACATTCAAACTACTCGGAGCATCGGTTGAACCAGCCTCATTGATAGCGACTTCCGGTAACTTTACCTTCTTGCAAACTGCGGGTTCGATTCAAGCAAAATTTTACAGAATCGTTGGCACAAGCGGAAACGGCATCAATATTTCGGGCGGAAGCATTGACGCAACCAATACATTCCAAAACGGAAGCTTCTCCGGCGGCACAGGAACGGCATATTTGACCACGAACGGAATAAATATCGGTGCAGACCGTACGCTCACAGACGTAACCTTCAACAGCGGACCGACTTTCAACGTCCAACGCACTTCCGGAACCGGCGCATTGATTTTTGAAAACGCCATCGGCACACTCGCCGGCGAATCGTTCGATAACGACAATGCTTCGCCCGGAACGCTCATCAATTGGACCTATCCGGGTGCGAAACTATGGACAGGTTTGGGCGACGGCACAAGTTGGAACGATGCAAATAACTGGGGACCTGTCGGCATTCCGACTTCGGCAACAACCGTAATTTTAGACCATACAAACGTTGCGGGCGTGTACACCGTGAATCTCAATTCCGACGCAGACGGTTTAGCAAAAAGCCTCATAATCAATTCCGGCGGAAGTGCGATTTCGTTGATTTTGAACGGAAAAACATTAACAATTTCCGGCGATGTAACCATCAGCACAAGTTCGGTACTTACACAAACGACGGCTGCCGACGTGATTACCGTCAGCGGAAGTTGGGCAAATCAAGGTACGTTCAATTCCGGAACTTCAACGGTAATATTCAATCCGGCAACAGCTACGCACACCATCACCGCACGCGGAGCCGCCGACCCGTTTTATAATTTGACGATTAACGGAACAGACGGTGTAAATGTCATCAGCTCAAATATTTACGTGAATAACAATGTGCTTTTGCAAGACGGAACACTGACTGCCGGCAATTTCACCTTGTTCGTTTCCGGAAGTTGGACACGCAACGGCGGTACAATTTTCAACGTAGGAACAAGTACGGTAAATTTCAATAAAGCCGGAGCGCAGAACATCAACGGCGGCGAGTTTTACAACTTTACCACAAGCGGCAGCGGCACAAAAACCATCACCGCAAACGTGGATATTGACAACAGCGTAACGCTCAACGCCGGAACGGTTTTGGATGCAGGCACAAATATGATTTACATCGGCGGAAGCTGGACAAACCTTGTCGGAGCGGCAGGTTTTACCCAAACAGGCAACGGAGCCGTATTTTTCGACGGAACAGTTTTTACTCAAACTATTGGTGCCGGTGCAAGTCTAACAAGCACATTTAACAATATTGTTATGTCGGGTACTACAAAAACCATTGATAAAAATATTGATGTTACAGGCAATATAACAATCACAAGCGGTGCTTTATATATCCGAAATGCTATTGATATCAACGGTACAGGTGCAGATAATTCATTTTCAATGAGCGGTGGCGAACTTCGTTTGCAAGGTCATAGTGCTGACAATTCAAATAATTTTCCTAAAAATTTTGAAAGTATTAATCTTAATGCCGGAACAGTACTTTATCAAGCAAATTTTGACCAAACCATTTATCCTACAACCTATTCTACTTTATATGTTTTACGCGACAATGCCGGTAGTACTTCAACTAAAACTATGACCGGAGATATTACCGTAAACGGAAACATATATGTAAACGATATTGAAACATTACTTGATGTTAATGAACATACAATTTTTCTTTGGGGAGGAATTAGCTTCCCAACCGGAGGTCGTCAAATTGACTGGGGTACAAACGGAACACTTGACCATTTTGGAGAATGGTACACAGTTGATGCGGATATTTTAAGTTTCAACAATTTCATTAAAAGAAACAGAGGTTATTTGAATATTCAATATACCGATTTAGAATTTACCGGTAACTTATCAATTTTAGAAGATGCTTATCTTCGCCACGATGCCGTAAAAATTACCTGCACAGGTGTTGGTAAAACATTTACACTCGCTCCTACGGCTTACGTAAGTTCTTTAAATCCTGAAACTCTTGGTGCAAGTTCGGGTAGATATGCTTTTCCTGTTGGGTTTACAACTTACGATTTACACCACGACAGTAGAGTTTATATTTCAGGTACCATAGGCGACCAAATGATTTATACTGTCCCTAATTATGGAAATTTATACATTAGTACAAATGCAGAAATAAATGTATTTTTAAACGGAAATTTAGATGTTGAAGGTAGTTTTACAATGACAAGTGAACCAACGCTTATTGATAATGGTTTTAATATAAATATTGCCGGACCAACCGTAGATATTCGAAAATACACGCCGTCCGGTGCAACAACCACCATGACCTTCGACGGTGCAAATCAGAGCATATACGATGCCGGACCTAATGCTACTGTTTTTGATATGAAACATGTTGTCTTTGCAGGTTCGGGCACAAAAACATTACAATATAGTGGCGATGACTGGTATTCGGTTACGGGAAATTTGACCATTAACCCCGGTGTAACTGTCAGCATACCAAGACGTTTAGATTTTTCAGGCTCAACGTGGCTAAATAACGGAACGTTCAGCAACACTGCATATCAAGTAAATTTTA
>DYOJ01000133.1 GCA_020720705.1 Acetofilamentum sp. | reverse complement strand
ATTTTTCTTTCTAAATTTAATTTTCACGGCAGTTTTCTGTATCCGGTTTTCACTAATTTTTTCAATACAACATGTTTGTTAAGTGTTTGAACGATAATGAATTATGTGAAATACTGCGTTCTGAATTGCCAACAATATCTTTGCACGATACAAATGATTCATAAAAACTACAAAAGTCGGTGCGGATAAAATTATTATTCATATTTTTGGCTTAATACTTGTTATTGTATTTTGTTAAATGACTTTTATGGCAAACACCGACTTTACAATATTAATTTCAGACGATATTCAGGCAAACCTGATGATATTAGAGGATTTGCTTACCGGACACGGCTATAAAATAATTAAAGCCGAGAACGGTGAAGTTGCTGTAAATATGGCGATTGCGAATATTCCGGATTTAATTTTGTTGGATATTATTATGCCCGTATCCGATGGTTTTGAAGCCTGTCGTCAAATAAAAAAAAATATTACGACTCAAGATATCCCCATTATTTTTATCACCGGAAAAGACCAAACCGATGACATTGTCAAGGGTTTTGAACTCGGAGCAGTGGACTATATCACAAAACCATTCCGAACTGCCGAATTGCTTGCACGTGTTCAAACACATCTGGAACTCAAAGCCGCTCGCGACTATATTCGCCGCCAAAACATCAAATTACACGATTTACTTAATTCAAAAAAACGTGCTCAACGCGATTTAATCGAAAACGAACGTAAATACAGCGGGTTGATAACCGGCTTAAACGACGCAGTTTTCAGGATTACATATCCCGAAGGGAATTTTGAATACATCAGCCCGGCAGCAAAAATAGTTTTCGGATACTCGAAAAATAATTTTTATCGTGAAAATAATTTCCTCCGAAAAATTATTCATCCCGATTTCAGAACCTATTTTGAAACTAATCTGGAAACATCTTGGGGCGTTGCTCCCACACTGAAATACAAAATTATTGACCCCGACGGCAACGAACGTTGGATAATTCAGGCAAATAAAGGCAACTTTGATAAATACGGAAATCTGATAGCAATTGAAGGTATTTTTAGAAATATTACCACCAAAGAAGAACTCCTCGAACAAAAAGATAAACTTGAAAAAATTAACAAAAACCTGACTTCAAGCATTCGCTACGCGCAATTTATACAACAAGCTGTTCTTCCGAGCAATGTTTATTTGAAACAATTTATTCCGGATAATTTCATTCTCTACTTACCTCGTGATATTGTCAGCGGAGATTTCTATTGGATTAAACAAGTGAATAAATTTGTCGCAGTTACGGCTGCCGATTGCACCGGACACGGCGTGCCGGGCGCATTTATGAGCATGCTCGGCGTTGCACTGCTCAACGAGATTGTGCGCTTGGACAAAGAACCTGCAGCCGGCGAAGTGTTAGACGAACTGCGTAAACGTGTCAAAACATCTTTACATCAGGAAACCTTGCGAGACGCAAATGCCGATGGCATGGATATGTCATTGTGTATCATTGATTTAGAACATAAAAAGGCTCAATATGCCGGAGCAAACAGCCCCTTACTCATTATCAGAAAGGATAGCGACGGCAAACAAAATTTATTAACCTTTAAGCCGGACAGAATGCCGGTCGGTTTGTATATTAAGGAACATTCGTTCACAAACCATTGCATTGATTTGCAAACAAACGACATACTTTATTTATTTTCAGACGGATACATTGACCAATTCAACGGCGAAACCACTGAAAAATACAAACTTGTTCGATTTAAAGAAACATTGCTCTCAATTGCCGATTTTCCGATGAATGTGCAAAAGGAAATGCTTATGCAGGAATTTGAAAATTGGAGAGGCAAAGCCCGTCAATTGGACGACATCCTCGTCATAGGTGTCAGAATTGAAGATGATTACGGAAATATAGATTTTTTCTGATGAAATTGAAACTGCAAATATTGCTTATTTTTTTCTCGCTCATCCTTGCACTCAAAATATCGGCGCAAGGTAAGGAAATACGTGTGTCGTATCTTAATTCGGAATCCGGACTTTCTCACAACCGTGTTTTATCTATTTTCAAAGACAGTTACGGCGAGATGTGGTTTGGAACGCTCGAAGGGTTAAACAGATACAATTCTAACAGCTTTGAAGTTTATAAACGAGACGTGAAACAACTTCACGCTTTCAAAAGTGATGCTGTTTATTCCATGCTCGAATTTCCTGCCGGTATGCTTTGGCTGGGCACCTTAGAAGGCGTGTTCCGGCTTGATTTAAAAACTCAACAATTCAGTTCACTTTCAGAATTGTGCGGCAAAACTCCGGAGGGTAAGCTCACTTATTCATTATGTTCTGATTTTAAAGAAAATTTGTTTTGCGGAACCGATAACGGGCTGATACAATACAATATAAAAACATCCGAATACAGTTTTACCCCGTTACAGGGAGCAAAAAATATCTATCAACTTAAGTTAACAAACGATTCTCTCTGGCTTGCAACTGACGGTGGCTTGTTTTTATATCAAACAAAAACAAAATCAATAAAACCAATATCAGAATTATCTGCTCCGCATGGAACATCGCTGAACGGAACAGTTTTTTATGCCTTAATTCGATATCCGGACGGAAAAATGCTTGCCGGACACGAAAACGGCATCAGCCTCATGATTCCGAGCAAAAACGGATATACGTTCGAAAATTATGCTTATCCGGAAGGATTGTCTAAGTCCGAGTTTTTGTCCGTACGAACTTTGTCCCTAAAAAATGATACCGGTGTATTTATCGGCAGCCAAGGATTCGGAGCTTGTAATTTTGATGTAAAAAACAAAAAATTTAGCATACTACCGGAATTTAACACACTTAAAGACAAATTGATAGTATCATCATTCTACGACAACGAACACACATTATGGGTTGGCACACTTCGGCACGGTGTTGTAAAATTCGGAGAACGAAACAGATTATTCTCTCCCGAATACATCAAAAATAACAGAGGCGAAGAATTAAGCATTTATTCAATGTGTCGTGATGCCTACACGCCGGGTATCGTCTGGTTTGGGGCTAACTCCGATATTGTTCGGTATGATACTCGAACAAAGCGGTACGAAACTTTTTCGCCGTTCTCAAGAAGTGAACTTAAATATGCTGTTATTTCAATCCACGATATTGGCGACCGAATTATTTTCAGTACCTATGTTTCAGGAATTTATGTGTTTGATAAGAATAAGAAAACATTTACAGAACATACCAAGCTAAACGAACTATTAGAGAGCAAACCTGTTTTTAAAATTTACAATCATTCCGTTGATGAGCTGTTTTTTTACGCAGGAGACAATTTTGTAAGATATAATATCCGGACTGATTCACTGATACAAAAAAAATTAAACGTGCATCGGTCGCAACGCATTCATGCGTATTATCCGGTGTCGGATTCAAAATTATTAGTCGGCGGATACTATGTCGGTTTACAATTGTTAAACCTTGACACTTACACTGTTAAACCGATAACTTTGGACACTATACCGCTGACCGCTGTTTTTCATTTACGTTGGGTAAACGATACATCTATTTGGGTATCAACTTATTATCACGGTATATGTTCCTATAATCCTAAAACTGAAAAACTCAGTCGTTTAACCGGATTGGATTTACCGAGTATCGCAACTTTTTCTGCAATTAACTCTAAAGTGCCCGGTCATTTATGGATGAGTTCAAATGACGGCTTATGGCTTTTTGATGAAATTGAAAACCGATTATCTCGTTTTTCAATCAATGACGGCTTGCAGGATACCGAGTTTAATTCAGGTGCGTGGCTTTCTTTTCCAAACGGAGAACTGCTTTTTGGCGGAGTCAGTGGCATCAATTTTATCAAAGATGACAGCTTGTCTGTTAAGCATGTGCCTGTACCACTGCGACTTTCAAAATTTAAAATCCGGAACGAAGCAGTCGTACCCTTTGGAATTTATGCCGGCGATACAATTCTGACAAAAGACATCAAATTGACAGATTCTATTGTATTGTCTCATCGAAACAATACTTTTTCGATAGAATTTGCCGGTATTGACTATGATAATGCAGAAAAACTGAAATACAAATACATGCTCGAAGGTTTTGATACCGATTGGTATTACGCTAATTACGGAAATCAAACTGCAGTTTACACAAACCTGCCGCCCGGCGAATACACATTTGTATTACACGTTGCTGACGAGCACGGTATCTGGACTGTAGAGCCTAAAATACTTACAATCAGTATTAAACCTCCTTTTTGGAGAACAAATGTGTTTTATGTTGCAGTCGTTTTATTATTGATAGTCGGAATTTATTTATATACAAAAAATAAAAATCGAGCCTTGCATCGAGATAAAGTTTTGCTTGAGCGAGAAGTCGCGCAACGCACTGCCGAAATTGTTCGTGCGACGGAAGCATTGGAAGCTGAGATGAATTTTTCTGATTCTGTTATTCGTGAGGCAAATGACGGCATCGTTGTTGTTACCCGAACCGGAGATTTTCTTAGGACAAATCAGGCGTTTCGGGAAATGACCGGCTATTCTAAATTTGAACTTCAAAACTTGAACATCAAAAAAGTAATACACCCTGTAGATTTCAAAAAATTTGAACAGCATTGCAGCTTAATTTTTTCTAAACAAAATAGTATCACAGAGTTACGATTCCAAAATAATCTCGCTAAAAGTATCCATTGTCGAATTTCATCCTCAAAATTTAGCGAAAATGCTCAAATATCAATTATTACCGATATTACGGCTCAAAAAAATATGGAACGTGAGCTAAAACGACACCGCCAATTACTCGAATCCGAGGTGGAAGAACGAACTGCCGATTTAAAACGTGCAAAAGAAAAAGCCGAAACTTCCGACCGATTAAAATCAGCTTTCCTTGCAAATATGTCGCATGAAATACGCACACCGCTGAATGCCGTTCTCGGATATGCACAACTTTTGCAAATGCCCGACCTCACCGAACAACAACGAAGCGAGTATGCTCAAATGATAAATTTTGGCGGCGAAACCCTCCTGCAACTCATTTCCGACATTATTGATATTGCAAAAATTGAAGCAGACCAATTGACAGCCGAACCAGAACCGTTTAAGCTCAACGCGGTGTTGCAAAATTTGCAGGCAAGTTTTCAAACCACAAAATCAAATTTCGATAAAACCGGTGTTCGGCTCATCGCTGATGTTCCGTCGGATGACTTCGCAATTTTTGCCGATAAATTACGTTTCAAACAAATTTTAATCAATTTAATAAGCAATGCTCTCAAATTTACCGATGAAGGTTATGTGAAAATAGGTTATTTCCCGCCGGAACCTGCCGAAAAAATGGTTACTTTTTTTGTTCAGGATACAGGTATCGGGATACCGGAAGAGCATATTAATGAAATTTTTGAACGATTCCGTAAGTTGGACAACATTCAAGCTCGTCTGCATCGCGGTACCGGACTTGGCTTAGCCATAAGTAAACGTCTGGTGGAAATGCACGGCGGAAGAATATGGGTTGAAAGCATTGTCGGCTCCGGTTCCGTTTTTTATTTTACCATACCTTTGTTTCAAAAAAAATAAACAGATAATAAACTGAAAATATGTTATCCTGAATTATTCATATACTTCGTGATACTTTGTGTAAAACTTTGTGTAAAACTTTGTGATACTTTGTGTTACGAAAAAATAGTTTCACAAAGCTACGCAAAGTTTAAGCACAAAGGAACACAATGATATTCAAAGTATTTTCGTTTTTTATGATTAATATAAGTTAAGATGTAAATTCGATAATTTTATAAACATAAACTCATTACCCACTACTCATTACTCATTTTCTCCGGTTATTATAATTCAGAAACTTTTTTCACTTATGAAACAATTATTATTGATGCGACATGCCAAATCTGATTGGGCGGTCGGGACTTCGGATATTGCACGCCCGCTCAATGAGCGAGGCATAAAAGCAGCACCGTTTATGGGAGAATTTATCCGAAACCAAAATTTACTGCCCGATGCAGTTTATTCTTCGCCGGCGGTTCGAGCTAAAACAACAGCCGAAATGTTCTGTAAATCAAGCGGTTTTAGCAATGGATTCTCTCTGCTTGAATCATTCTATTTTGGGTCTCAAGATTCGATAGTTGATATTGTCAAAAATATACCGGATGAATATCAGCGCGTTTTACTTGTCGGACATAATCCTACATGGTCAGACTTGGTTGCCTATTTTTGCGGGGTTTACTCAGATATGACAACAGCTTCTGTGGCTGTGTTGAACTTAAAATCAGGTACTTGGAAAAATATTGAAAGAAATTCATGTTCGTTGGAACATTTCTTTAAACCATCAGACTTGATGTAACCGCAGCCTTTCGTTAATAATACTTTCGTATTGAATAAAGATAGCAACACGACTGCGCTAAAATTCTGATATTCAGACAAATAAACTTACATAATGAAACCTAAATTCTCCGTTAGATATTAGTCTAATGTCTGTTATCTCCTGTTTTAAATCTAATTTAATTCTACTTTACGAAGTTATGCCGGCAAAAGAAAAGCGTGGACGCTTATT
>DYOJ01000132.1 GCA_020720705.1 Acetofilamentum sp. | reverse complement strand
TTTACTTTTGTCAGTGAATACTTACATACATTTAAAATGAACTCAGAATTATCAGCGCGACAGAAAGAAATCATCACCGTATCTCTTCAAATCATTGATGAGAGCGGTATTCAGGGCTTAACGATTAAAAATCTTGCAAAAAAAATTGGATTTACCGAAGCAGCAATTTACCGCCATTACGAAAATAAAACCAAAATTTTAGTCGCAATTTTAGACTTTTTTAAACAAAATTCAGAAAAATATTTCCTAACGGAGAGCGAAACAAAATCATCCGTATTAAAAAAGATTGAAAGATTGTTTTCAATTCATTTTCAAGCATTTACTGCAACTCCGCCTTTGGTTGCTGTCATTTTTTCTGAAGAAATATTCAGAAACGAAGCCGTTTTGGTTGAAAAAGTGCAACAATTAATGAAAACCAATACCGATAAATTGACTTTAATTCTCAAAAACGGACAAGAGGACAATGAAATACGAACAGACATTGATGCGTCATCATTGGCGACAATCGTTTTAGGCTCGCTTCGTATGTTCGTGAAACAGTGGCACATGGCAGGCTACACTTATGATTTGACCGTGCGTGGGGTTGAATTAATAAATTCGATAACACTTTTAATAAGAAAAAATTAAGTTCTAAAAAAATTTGAAATATTATGTCAGTAAACATTAACAGACTTTTAATTTTGACGTTTATCGTTTTCTTTTTGGTCGAATATGCACATTCTCAGTCGCAGGTTTGGAGCTTGCAACAGTGCATAGATTCGGCAAAAGTTTACAATAAGTCCTTAAAAATCAGTGAAAACACGATTGAGTTAAGCGAACAGAAACGTCAAGAGAGCATCGCGGGATTGATTCCGAAAATTTCTGCAGTAGCGGACTACAAATATTACATTGACCAGCCTTACAACCTTATCCCGATGACCATGTTCGGCGGACCGGAAGGGCAGTTCAAAGAAACGCAATTCGGCGTGCCGCACAACATCAGTGCAACGTTGCAAATGCAAATTCCCTTGTTCAATGCGCAAATTTACGGCGGCATCAAAGCAACAGCTATTGGTTTAGAAATGAGTGAATTACAATACCGAAAAACAGAAGAACAACTCTTGTTCGACATTTCAAATTTGTATTACACGGCTCAAATTTTAAGCTCTCAAATCATATTCATCGAAAAAAATATTGAGAATACAGAAATCCTCTTAAAAAACACCGAACTACTTCACAACCAATTACTTGCAAAACAAACCGATGTAACGAAAGTCAGCCTTTTGCATGAACAACTTCAAACTCAAAAACTTCTGGTTCAAAACAGACTTGATTTGGCGTTGGCAAATATGAATTTCATGCTCGGACAAAATTCTTCCGAACTAATTGTAACAGAGCTATTTAACGTAACGGAGTTCCGCACCGAGCTTGCAACAGGTACTTCGCTGGATGTTGAACTTGTAAATGTGCAAAACAAGTTGATTGAGAGTGAGTTAGATGCTTTGAAACTATCGCGTCTTCCAAGTCTTTCGGCTTACGGCGCGTGGGGCAAAACAGGTTTCGGATATGACGAAGAACCTAATAATTTTTTGAATTTTTACGATGTAAGCTATGTCGGTGTGCAATTTTCGTATCCGATTTTTAACGGAACGGTAACGCAACGCAAAATAAATCAGAAAAAAATTGAGCTGCGCAACAGTAATTTGCGAGTTGAATTGCTCACGGAACAGTCCGATATTCAGACTAAAAATGCTTACAACCAGCTACTTACAGCCCAAAAAACAATATTGAATACGCAAAAACAAATCAATTTGGCACAAAACGTGTATGACAACACCCTTTTGCAACAAAAAGAAGGCACCGCATCGCTCACTGATGTTTTGCTGGCGGATAATGCCTTGCGCGAGGCGCAACAGCTTAATATAAACGCACTTGCCGATTATTTGAAAGCCGAATTAGAACTCAGAAAACTTACAAATCAAATTATAAACGAATAAAAAAAATAAAAATCTTATGGCAAATAGAACAAAAACTGTGCGCGTTATTGTTACGCTTGTTATTTTGGCGGTGCTGGGCGTTGTGGTGGTTCTGCAACTTAAAAGCAACAAAAAAGCGACGGAAGACCGTGTATATCAATACGATAAATCAACACCGGTAAGCGTAACGGCAGAAACCGTTTCGCGCGAAACGACCGACCGCAGTTACACAATTAGCGGGACGTTTGAGCCGAACAAAGAAACGAAAATCAGTGCCGAAGTGCAAGGGAAAATTATCGCCGTTCTCGTGGATGTCGGGACAAACGTCTCAAAAGCTCAAAATTTGATACAATTAGACAATTCCTTATTAAAATTGCAGTTACAAAGTGTTGATATTCAAATAGAAGGCTTAGAATCAGACGTGGCACGTTACACCGTTTTGGCAAAAGCCGAAGCCGTTCAGGGCATACAATTGGAAAAAGCTGAACTTGGCTTGAAAGCTGCTAAAATTCAGCGCGCTACGCTTGTTGAACAAATTATTAAAACGAGCATTTCCGCGCCATTCGCCGGTATCGTTACTGCAAAACTCTCAGAAGAAGGCGCATTCGCAGCGCCGGGTGTGCCTTTGCTCCAAATTACGGACATTTCGAGCCTTAAATTTACAATAAATGTGCCTGAATTTGAGCTACCTAACTTCGCCGAAAACAAAGTTTTTGAGCTTACGGCAGATAGTTACCCGGACATGATTTTGAACGGAAAAATCAGCTTAATCGGCAGCAAAGCAAATGCCGGCAATAGTTTTCCCGTGCAATTTTCGGTGCAAAACACTCCGGATTTGAAGTTGAAATCAGGCATGTTCGGGAAATTGAATGTGAGCGTTGAACAAAAATCAGCCCAAATTTCAATTCCGGCGCGTGCAATAGTCGGCACAACGGAGCAACCGCAAGTATATGTTGTGAAGAACGGAAAAGCGGTCTTACAAAATATCACTGTTTCAGAACGTTACAGCAATCGCGCAACGGTATCGTCCGGACTTTCGGGCGGCGAAATTTTAATAACAAACGGATTCTTAAACCTCTTTGACGGCGCAAATATTTCAATTAAGAATTAGGAATTAGGAATTATAATAATATGAAGGATAATATCATACAAACCAAGAGTTTTGCATTCGCAATTAGAATCGTGAATGCTTATAAATTTTTACAGGACGAGAAGAAAGAATTTGTTCTGTCTAAACAAATGCTCAGAAGCGGAACGTCAATAGGTGCAAATGTAGAAGAAGCTGTCGGGGGGCAATCTAAAAAAGATTTTATTGCAAAAAACTCAATTGCATACAAGGAAGCGCGTGAGACAATATATTGGATTAAACTACTCAAAGAAACGTTCTTTTTGGATGAAAAACAAGCAGACAGTTTGATAAGCGATGCAGATGAATTATGTAAAATACTCGCATCAATACTGGGTTCATCAAAAAAAAATCTTAATTCTTAATTCCTAATTCTAAATTGATTATGAATATTACAGAAATAGCAATAAAACGACCGTCTTTAATTATCGTCATCTTCAGCGTGTTTATTTTGCTCGGCATTATCGGGTATAAGAACCTGACTTACGAGCTGTTACCCGATTTTGCGCAGCCCGTTGTGGTTATCAAAACCATTTACCCGGGAGCAGAACCCGAAGAGGTTGAAACGTCCGTGTCGCGCAAAATTGAAGATGCCCTCTCGAACTTGGAAGGTGTTGATTATCTGGAAACTAAGTCCATGCCGAATGCCTCAGTTATCATCGCCAACCTCAAATACGGCACAAATGTGGACAAGGCAATGCAGGATGCGCAACGTTACATTGATAACATCCGCAAAGATTTGCCCGATGAAATTTCAAGCCCCGTGATGACCAAAGTTTCACCTAACGACTTGCCTATCATCTACATAAGTGCTACGAGTAATTTGCCGGCTACCGAATTTTATCAAAAAATGCAAGATGAATATCTGCCTCAAATTCAACAACTTAAAGGCGTTGCGGAAATTACGATTTTAGGCGGCGAGGCACGCGAAATTCAGGTAAAAGTCAATCAAGATAAATTGAAACTTTACAAATTGTCGCTTTCACAGGTTACAGATGCCATTTTGCGCTCCGGATTGGATATTCCTGCCGGTAACGTAAAGACAAACAACGAGTTAAACTCCGTCCGCCTGACCGGAAAATTCAATACGATTCAACAAATTTCGGATGTTCAAATTGCGATGCCTGCATTGCAAAGCCCTGTGTATGTGCGCGATGTGGCAACCGTTACGGACGGCATCCGCGAAACGGAATCCGTAAGCCGATTTAACGGCGTTGAGGGTATCGGACTTTTGCTCAAAAAACAAGGCGATGCGAATGCTGTTGAAGTTTCAAAACTTGTGCGAGAGAAAGTTAAAGCTATTGAAATTCAGAATGTTGCAACAGAAACAAAATTCATAATTGCAGACGATTCTACCGACAACACCATTGCGGCGGTGGAATCCGTTGTGGACGATTTGATTTTAGCCGTGATTTTAGTTTCCGTTGTAATGCTTTTGTTTTTAAGAAGTTACAGAAATTCGCTGATTGTTTTGGTCTCCATCCCGACTTCGCTGGTTACGGCTTTTGCCGTGATGTGGATGTTGGATTACACTTTAAATTTGATGACACTGCTTGCTATGTCCCTGATTATCGGCGTGTTGGTGGACGATGCCATTGTGGTTTTGGAAAATATCCAGCGACATTTGGATATGGGCAAAGACAAACGCACCGCCGCGATGGACGGACGTATGGAAATCGGATTTTCAGCACTTTCAATCACTTTGGTTGATGTGGTCGTTTTCCTACCGATTTTATTTTTGCAAGTGTTTGTTGCCGACATGCTTCGCCAATTTTCGGTGGTCGTAATTACTTCAACCTTAACGAGTTTGCTCGTCGGATTTACGCTTACGCCGTGGCTTGCTTCGCGTATCGGTAAAAAAGAAGATTTGCGTCCCACCAATCCGATGAACCGATTTTTATTGTGGTTTGAGCATCAACTCCAAAATTTTATTGCATGGTACGGCAAAAAATTGGCGTGGGTGCTTAGCCATAAACTGATTTTTACCGGCGTTGTGCTTCTGTTATTCGTTATGACATTGGCAGTTATGAAACAAGGCATTATCGGAAAAGAAATGATGTCCACCGGCGACCAAGGCAAATTTCGACTCAATTTGGAATTTGACAAAACCATTACCGTGCAAGAAAATAATCTGATTTCACAAAAAATTGAAACGTATATTTTACAACAACCCGAAATTGCAACGCTCTTCAGCAACGTTGCCGGACCCGGCACGGGCATAGGCAGTTTGGGCGTGGGCGCGGCAAATAAATCGGAATTTACGATACAACTCAAACCCGCCGACCAACGCACACGCAAAACCGAAGATTTTATGAAATTTTTGCGAAAAGATTTAACCGAAAAAAATCCGGGTGTGAGTGTTTCGATGGCGGTGCTCGGACTTTTACCAAAATCTGCCCCGATAAAAATTACCCTCAGCGGCAGCCACTTAGACAGTGTTTTGAATGCAGCAAAAATTTTGGAAGCGGCAATCGAACTTGTGCCCGGTGCCGACAACGTGAAACTTTCCGTGGAAGACGGCGCATCGGAATTTGTTGTGGTGCCCGACAAAGACAAAATGCAACGCCTCGGATTGACAACCGCTTACGTGGGGCAAAATTTGCGCACCGCTTTTGCCGGAAATACCGATGCAAAACTCACCGAAAACGGCACGGAATACCCCGTAAATATTCGCCTTGATGATTTTAATCGCCAAACGTATGATGATGTAAAACGCCTCACAATCGTAAACCCGATGGGGCAAGCCATTGAAATGTCGCAATTTGCAAACATCGTTCCGAACAATTCGCCCTCCATGCTCGAACGCCTCGACAGGCAAACTTCCGTTACAATCACCGCCGAATCCTTCGGCAGACCCTCCGGCACGCTGGCGGATGACGTAAAAGCCTATCTGACCACACAACCCTTGCCCGACGGAATCAAAATGACTTGGGGTGCGGATATTAAAACGCAGAACGAAAGTTTCGGCGCGCTCGGCTCGGTTTTGCTTATTTCGTTCATACTTATCTATTTGATAATGATAGCTTTATACGACAGTTACATTTATCCGTTTGTTGCCTTGTTCGGTATGCCGTCTGCAGTTATCGGGGCGTTGTTAGCCTTGAATTTATCCTTGAACGACCTCACGCTTTTTGCTCAATTAGGCTTGATTATGCTCATGGGTTTGGTTACGAAAAATGCGATTCTGATTGTGGATTTCACAAACCAACTCAAAGCAGAAGGTAAACATTTTAAGGAGGCACTTATCATTGCCGGCACCGAACGTATGCGTCCGATTTTGATGACCACGCTCGCAATGGCTATCGGCATGTTGCCCATCGCAATGGCAACCGGCACGGCAAGCGAATGGAAAAACGGTTTGGCATGGGTGATTATCGGCGGCTTACTTTCATCGCTCATTATCACAGTGTTTCTGGTGCCGATGATGTATTATGTTGTGGACTCTGTCAAAGCAAAATTTAGGTTGAA
>DYOJ01000799.1 GCA_020720705.1 Acetofilamentum sp. | reverse complement strand
AATTCTAAACGTTTGCGCAGATTTTTTATTCCGATGCCTTCGCCTTCATGATTATTTTCTCCGTTCAAACTGTTTTCAACCTTGATATTCAACTCTTTATTCTCGACCGAAATTTTGATGCGCACAAAGCCGCTGCCGATGGTTTTATCCAATCCGTGTTTAAAGGCGTTTTCGACCAATGGTAAAATCAGCAATGGAGCTATCTGCACGGCTGCTGTATCGCCTTGCAGGTTAAATTCGATATTGGTACGCGTGCCGTACCGAATTTTTTGAAGGTCAATGTAATTCCGGATGCTGTCAGTCTCGCGGTCTAAGCTGATTAGCGGAACGTTACATTCATACAAAACATAATCCAGCAGCGCAGATATTTTCAATACAACCTCCGGTGCCTTATCCGATTTTGAAAGCGTTAAACTGTAAAGATTATTCAGGGCATTGAACAAAAAATGCGGATTTATTTGCGATTTCAAAAATCGAAGTTCAGCCTCGCGCAGTTTAAGCTCTGTTTCAAGTTTCTCTTTTATCAGCTTTTGTTGGCGTAATTGAGTTGCAAGCCAAATTTTTGCTATTTTGATAGCCAGAGCGATACCTGTTATCATAAATTTAAGGGTAACCACTTCCACAATTTGACGTTTGAAAAAGGGATAAAATTCAGGAATACGCATTTTATAATTCAACACTTCCGTCCAACCCAAATATTGTATCGGAAGGGCAATAAAAACAGTCAGAAAACCAATCCAAACGACTGATAAAAAGCCAAAACTCATGTATTTTTTTTTGAGCAAAAAATGAGGAATTAAAGCATACAGCACAACATACACACTTAAAATATCGGTCGGCATATAAAAAAGCAAATCCACCAAAAGTGTCTTGCCGAGTTCACCTCCCCTGACAACGACCGAAAATAAATCGTAAGAAACCGTAATCACTATCCAAAACAAGAAGTGATAACCGATACGCTTTAACGAAACTTTATTTGTATTGCTCAACATACATTAAATTAGATTTGAGACATCAGATTTGAGAAAGCTGACAATAAAATATTGTAAATGTTTACTTTATAAAAAAACCTTCTATACATAAAAACGGTTGATTTCTTAACTTATTAACTTTTTTAAACATTTGATTATCTGCAAATTATCATATTTTCAAATTTCCAAATTATCACATTTTCAGTTTAATAATTTTTATTCATTATAATTAGTGTCTGCAAGAAAACGTATAAATGTTTGAATTTATGTCAATTATACTC
>DYOJ01000798.1 GCA_020720705.1 Acetofilamentum sp. | reverse complement strand
ATGCGTTTTACAACAAAATCATACCGCAGTTGCAAGAATATTTTTACCGCGACTACGTGAAAATCGGCTTAGTATTGGGCAGCGGATTTGTCGAAAAAAAATCGGAAAAAATTAAATTTGCACCTTTCGACAATAAAGAACAGGACTATTCCGATTTTGCCGACAAGCCGACTTTTGAAATCAAACAAATCAAAAATGATTCTGATTTTATCAAAGCCGTAACGTCAATTTACAAAACCGTTGAATCGTAAAAATTTGTATATTTGCGTTATGAACGAAACAAACTTTGAGTGGGACGAAAAACAAATTTCTTGGCAAAATGCACTTTTGCTGGGGAAACAAGGTGTGGTTGTTCCGCAAGAATTGATTGATTATGAGGATAATAAAACTGATTTCTCAGATATTCAGCCCATAACTCCGGATGATATTAAAAACGGAGCAGTGAAAAGAATTATGCGTGCCGAAATTCCGATTAAACCGGAAATCGGAGATTGGATAAAACATGAACACATTGATTTTAATAGACTTATGACCGATTTGTTAGATAATTTTTACAAAACAGTAAAAACAATAAACAAAAATGTGGCAATGTAATTTCAATCGAATTGTTTCAAAATAATAACGTCGAATATTTAAGCCATGAACACTTCCGTTATCACGATTGACCCCGATATTCAGAGCGGCTTGCCTGTATTCGCAAATACGCGCGTACCTGTGAAATCGCTGTTCGATTATTTATCTTCCGGCGAATCCGTTGATACCTATCTCGAAGATTATCCTTATGTTACACGAGAACAAATTGATTTGTTTTTCAAGCAGTTGTATGCTAACATTACAATTATAACCAATTATGAAGCGGATATTGATAGACGAAAATTTGCCGGTTAAATTAAAATACCGACTTTCCGATTACGAAGTTTACACCGTGCGCGACAAAAAATGGAACGGCATTAAAAACGGAAAATTACTTGCACTTCTGTCCGAAAATAATTTCGATGTTTTTTTTACATCTGACAAAAATCTTCAATATCAACAAAATACATCCAATCTAACCTTCTCAATTTTAGTTTTGGATGTCAAACGTTTAACATGGAAAGATGTTGAAGTTTTGTTACCCAAAATTAAGAATTTGTTGCCGATTTCGGAAGCCGGACAGATTTATACGTTAACCGAATAAAATTCAAACTCTTGAAAAAGACCACCATACAAGTCTTTGAACACGATAAAATTTGGATTGAGAATCCGAAAGAAT
>DYOJ01000797.1 GCA_020720705.1 Acetofilamentum sp. | reverse complement strand
AGAACTCGGCAAAGCATTGTCCGAAAATAGTGATAATTTCAAGCAATTATCAAATAATCAATGGTTTACATTTGTAAACATCGAATTTGCAATACAGGCATGGGCGCAGGCTTTGCGTGCTGAGAATCTTGAAAAATGGTTGTCGGCATATCCGGAACTTGCGCATGAGCGTGAGGCGAAAAATATCGGTGTCATTTCTGCCGGAAACCTGCCGCTGGTGGGCTTTCACGATATGTTGTGTGTGCTCGTGTCGGGGCATCGCTATGTCGGAAAATTATCGTCAAAAGATGATAAACTTCCGCTGAAAGTGATTGATTTACTGACAGATATTGAGCCAAAATTTCGAGATTACATTCGTATCGAAAAAGATAAATTGCAAAATATTGATGCCGTTATTGCAACGGGAAGCAACAACTCGGCGCGGTATTTTGAGGCGTATTTCGGCAAATATCCGCACATTATCAGGCGCAATCGAAACTCGGCGGCGGTGCTCACGGGCGCGGAAACAAAAGCGGATTTGGAGCGTTTGGCAGACGATATGTTTATGTATTTCGGGTTGGGTTGCCGCAATGTGTCCAAACTTTTTGTGCCCGACGATTTCGATTTGAACCGCATTTTTGAAGCCTCGTTGAAGTATGCCGACCTCATAAACCACAACAAATACGGTAACAATTACGACTACAATCGCGCTATCTACCTGATGGACAGCCAGTCGTATTTCGACAACGGATTTTTTATGTTGAAAGAATCGCTTGGCACGGCATCGCCTGTGTCTGTGGTGTTTTTTGAACGATATTCAAAACTCGAAACCGTAAAAAAACGCCTCGAACTCGAGGGCGAGAACTTGCAATGTGTGGTTTCCGGCGTTCCGATAGTCGAAAACACCCTACCCTTCGGCAAAACCCAACACCCCGAACTTTGGGACTACGCCGACGATGTGGATACGCTGAAATTTTTGACGGGATTGAACAAATAATCCTACGATTTTTGTATATTTGTGAAAAAAATTGAACATGAGTTTGCGTAACGATACACCCGAATTGGATTTGTCCGCACTTCCCGAAAAGGAACGTGAAGAATTATTTCTGTTTTACAACTATCTAAAATTCAAGGTTAAACAAACAAAAAGTGCAAAGACAAAAAAGCAAAAGATTCCCGAAACCTTTCTGAAACCAATTGAAGTTTCCGAGTATTTGACGTTTGACCGAGATGAAATTTATGACCGCAAATAAAGTCTTTTTTGATACAAATAT
>DYOJ01000796.1 GCA_020720705.1 Acetofilamentum sp. | reverse complement strand
GGAAGATTTTTTAATACTAAATTTTGAAAATCGCGCACCGCCTTTATGAATTTTCCTACGATTCGGGCGGTGTGTTTTACGGCTTATCGCTTTACAAATTTTCCGGTGGAAACGGAGCTACCGGCTTGAATTCTGAAAAAATACAATCCGCTTTGTAAGTTACCGACTCTGATATTTTGATTTTGGGAAATATTAAGTTTTTGAATCATATTACCCTGTATATCAAAAAGTTCGATTGATGTTGGGCGTTGTAGGTTCGGTATATGAATACTTAACTCCTCCGCTACCGGGTTCGGACTCACGGTGCATTGAACTTCAACGGGATTTGCAACGGAAACCGTACTAAACTCGGAGTAATACAAGGATGTTTTACCTTCGGCATCTGCCCAAGTTTCCGTTTCTGTATCCCAAAGGTAATAGAGTGATTCAAGCGGTTTATTAACTTGAAATTGAGGCTCAAAAAAGTCGTCCGGTAACACAAGGTTTGAGAACAAAACGGACAAGTCGTAACTGATAACACTCTTTGAATCAGGGATTAGAGTTTTAAATTCCGGTGTTTCATAATCAATGTATTGAATCATATTTCCGGCTTCATCATAAGTGAACTCATTTCTGTCAGAAATTTCCCATGCGCTTGTTTCCGGATTACTATCGAAGAATTCTTCTGTAACAAGTTGTCCTTCCGAATTATAGGTAGATTCTGATTTATTGTTTTCAACCCAACCGGATTCAGAATACCATGACCGAATTTCTGTGCTGAGCCTGTTGTTCGAATCGTAAGTGCGCTCGAATTTCTCGAACTCAATCCACTCATCATTTCCGACATATTGATACTCAATTTCTTGAACCACAAACCCTTCACCGTTGCAGGTGTATTCTGTTTTGCTGCTCACAAACCATGCTTCCGACCAATAGTATTCGGTCTTGAGTGTTAAATTTCCGGATTCATCGTATTCAAAATCAGTTTTGTTAGCTTCAATCCAAAGATTTCCTTCGATAATAAAATCAAAATTAATTTTCTGAATCATCTTGTTTACTTCGTTGTATGCATAGGTCTGTTTACTGGCATAAGCTATTGTATTTGATTCAACGTCCCAATAATGATAGATTTCGAGCGTTAAGTTGCCGTTTTCATCGTACGTATAGTCGGTTGTTCCGCCTTCTTGCCAGCCTTCGCCGTTGTCGGATAAATTTGACTCAATGATTAGGTTTCCGGAATTGTCGTACGTGTAAACGTCTTTTTGAACATATTGCC
>DYOJ01000795.1 GCA_020720705.1 Acetofilamentum sp. | reverse complement strand
GGTTATTCGGTGATTTGTTTAATTGTTTAAAAAAAAGTCTGAAAACCGGACTATTAAGTTGAACTTTAAACGAATACACGATTAAACATTTAACCAAAATGATTCATAAATACTGAAAATAAACCAATTATAATATAATCTTATTTCGAACTCAGGTTGAAAAGTGATTTTTTTGTGAAAAATCACTTTTTTGCATCATGTTTTTAAATTGATAAAAAAGGATAGTTATGTCTGATATTAAAAAATCTTTGCTTGTAAAGCGTTCTCTGCTTGCAATGTTGATTGCCGGAGTGCTTAGTTCTGTTGTATTTGTAATAATTGAAGGTAGTTCCGGAAGTATTTCGGACATCTTTGGTGTGCTGTTTTATGTGCTTTTCCTTGCGAGTTTGGCGTGGCTGGCGTTTCTGTTTCCGTTTTTGCGATTTTTGCACAAAATATCGGTCTCAAAATCATATCCACTTGTTTTTCCGTTTCTTATGGCAGCGTATGGAAGTGTAGCTTTTGTGATTTTGTTTTCGCTGGTATTTGCTCGCGAATGGTTGGGGTTTGAATTATTTGCAGCACCGTTAAATATTTTAGCAGCTTCGGTCGGATTAGTTTGGGGAAGTGTTTTTATGATACTGAACAGAAGGATTGTTTAAGGTGTATTTGAGAAATTTGATTTTTCAGATAAATTGTGTTAACTTTGCGTCATAAGTCAAGCAAAATGGAATTAGAACACAAAGATAATCAGGAACTAAACTTCGAGAAGGTTTGGCAAATGTTTCAGGAAACGCGCGAACAAATGCGCGAGACGGACAAAAAAATGCGCGAGACGGACAAAAAAATCAAAGCTCTCACCAATTTGTTTACCTCGCAGTGGGGCAAGCTCATGGAAGCACTGATAATGCCCTCGTGCCTGAAATTATTCCGTGTAAGAGGTATAAATGTTTCGCAAACTTATACGAACATCGTTATTGATAAAGAAAACAGGAAAATAGCTGAGTTTGACATCGTGCTTTCAAACGGCACCGAAATCGTTGTGGTTGAAGTCAAAACGACCATGAAAAAGGAGGATGTGGACTACTTTTTGGAAAAAATGGCGCGAATACGGGTGTTTTTCCCGAAGTGGGCTGATATGAAATTCTACGGCGCACTTGCGGCTATAAAATACGACGAAAATACCGAACGACTCGGCTATCGTCATGGTTTATTTATCTTGACCAATTCCGGCGAAGGCATCATCAAAATTGCCAACGACCCCAAATTTGTGCCGG
>DYOJ01000794.1 GCA_020720705.1 Acetofilamentum sp. | reverse complement strand
GCAATAAGCGTCCACGCTTTTCTTTTGCCGGCATAACTTCGTAAAGTAGAACTATTGTCTATTGATTATTGAATATTAGCCTAAATTTCTAAATTCCGTCAATTCAAAATTCATTACTTTTATTCTTTTCTTGTGTCTTGATACTTGCTACTCAATACTTGTTGCTTGAAATTACTCTCTCTGAATAGTTACCAAATAAAATCTGAGGCTTTCTTAATAGAACTTGTATTTATGTTAAAACCATTGAAAATAAGCATCATAGGTGCCGGAAATATAGGTAGTGCATTTGTGTCGGGGTTGATTCAATCCGGACAAATTGCTCCGGAACACCTTTTGGTTACCCGCAGAAATACCGAAAAACTATCGATACTTTCCGAACTCGGAGTGCGTGTTTCAACAAACAATGCCGATGCCGTACGGTTTGCCGAAATTATTATTCTCGCTGTTAAGCCTTTTCAGGCTGAAGATATTTTGAAAGAAATTACGCCGGATATTTTAGATACACACAGTATTGTATCTATGGTTACAGGTTTGAAAATCAAAAGAATAAAAGAGATTACTTCTTCTAATTGTTCAATATTTCGCGCAATGCCGAACACGGCAATGGCTACCGGAGAATCCATGACTTGCCTTTCGGCAGCAGCGGACTGTTTACCGGCTTCAACTGCATTGATACGCGAAATATTCAGCTATGTGGGTGAAACCGAAATGATTGATGAAGGTTTGCAAGAAGCCTCAACCATACTCGGAGCTTCCGGAATCGCTTTTGCACTGCGTTACATACGTGCTGCAACCCAAGGCGGTATTGAAATCGGATTCAGTGCAAAGACAGCACAACGCATTGTAGCTCAGACGGTTAAAGGAGCAGTAAGTCTGCTTGACAAGCGAGGCGAACATCCCGAAGGTGAAATAGATTTAGTAACTACCCCGAAAGGAGTAACGATTACAGGACTGAATGAAATGGAACACCAAGGCTTCAGCTCCGCACTTATAAGAGGTTTGACAGCATCCTATCGCAAAATTGAAGATATTAAATAATGTTGGTCAGAAAACGTGTAGATATTTGATATAATGTTGGTTATAGTCATTTTTTCAATCGAAAGTATTGTCATATAGTAGTCAAAAATAGTCATTAAGTAGTCATTCGTAGTTTTATATTTAGTTTCAATCGAATTTCTACCGAATTTCTACCGAATTTCTACCGAATTTCATAAAACATTCAAGTCGAAATATCCCTATAACATAAATATTTTCAATG
>DYOJ01000793.1 GCA_020720705.1 Acetofilamentum sp. | reverse complement strand
CTATGTAGGCAACGTAAAAATGAACTTATTTCTGCAAACTATGTACTAATCGCTGTTTTTGTTCTTAAGGCAAGAGTTCCTTGAATCATTGTCACACGGAGCGGGACGCACCGCCAAACAAACACACTTATTGACACCCTGCGAAGAACGGAGTGTTACATGTTAAAGCCTTTTTATTCATTTTCAACTATTTGATTATTATCAAAGGAAAATCATCACCACCGCCGTAGCTTTTTGGAAATTGCGGTTGTCCTTTGTATTTTTCAGATAATTCCGGAACTTTGTCCTGAATAAAAGCATCTAATTCTTTTATTGTTATCTGTTTATCTTTACTTCCGCCGTCTGCTTCTCCTTTCAAACCTTTTAATATTGCATAAGTAAATACACCATGACCTAATTGTTCAAATTCTGTTGCATATTCATCTGTTCCGCTTGCTGTGAGCCAGTATGTACCTGTTGCTCTTGATAAAACTGCTATTGCTTTTTGCTCAGCATTTCCACGCATTACGGCTTTTTCTACTCCGCCGGATTGACAAGCATCTAAAACAAATAATTGTTTTTGGGCAGGCAGTTTCATACAAATATTTTTTATTTCTTCTACGGATAATGCTTTGTTGTTTAATAACTCGTTGTTTCCGTAAAGTTGATGAACATCATATAAAACCAAATAGTACAGCGGATTATCTTCAACACTCATCGCACCGTGTCCGGCATAATAGAAAATTAGAACATCTTCCTGTTTCATTTTGGATTGTATTGTCTCAAACTCTTTTAAAATGTTTTCTTTTGTAGCTTTCTCGTTGGTTATAAATGAAGTATTTACAGAACCGAAAATTGTGGAAGTATTACCAAAAATTGCATTTTTAAACCCTGTTGCATCTGCTACGGCATAATTTAAGTTCATTTCAGGATTTCTATATTTATCTACACCGATTACAAATAAATACAAATCGGAAGTTGCTTTTGCGCCTTCATAGTAAACAGTAATTTCATCTGCAATACTTTCTGTCCGTTGGTTATTAAATGCGGTTGCTTTAATGATGTTTTTACCGTTTGAAAGTGAAATTGTAAAAGTTTTTGTTTTTGTTTGATTATTTTGAGCAACAGGTTTAAAACCACGCTGTGTTGTTTCCACTAACTTCCCGTTTACAAACAAACGAATTTCGTCAATACCACCGCCTTGGTCGGTTGCTTCTATGGTAACTGTGAGAACTTGCGAATTTAGTTTTGCATTGCTCTCGGGAGCCGTGATTTTAACA
>DYOJ01000792.1 GCA_020720705.1 Acetofilamentum sp. | reverse complement strand
CAAGCAGGGGTCAGAACCATCAATGACAGCCCTGAAACCAAGA
Source organism: Acetofilamentum sp. (assembly GCA_020720705.1). GTDB lineage: Bacteria > Bacteroidota > Bacteroidia > Bacteroidales > JAADGE01 > DYOJ01. The sequence continues at coordinate 1,216 of DYOJ01000792.1, read as the reverse complement.
TCATTTTTGAGACATTTTTGGGAAATCGAATTATCATTTTTTTTTCCGACAGGGCTGTATAAATTTTGATTTTTGGTTTTTGATTTTTTCCAAAAAGGCTATATAAATTTTCTTTTATTAACCTACGTGCTGTTTCCGATGTTTTTATGTTTTTCGGCATAACATATCCGAGCTTCTTTTTGTTCAAATGCCCAGTTAGAATCATCTTTTATTTTTTTGCATTTGCTCATTACCCAACAAGGATTTATTGACTGAATGGGCTTCCATTTTTGTTGCTTTTTTCTCTTTGTAAATTTTATCTCGTATCTGATAAACTCTCTTGATTTGGCCTGGTTCAAGTTTGATAAGAAATGCGTATTCCAACTCTGCGACAATCTTTTTCATGATGATTTTTTCGTTCTGGGAGACATTTATCATCCGTGTATAGGCCCATCTTTCCCACTTAGAGAAATCGACATTGGCAATCAGCCGTTGACGATCTTCTTGACTTCTTTCTGAGATTTGTGGCCGAAGAAAATCCCAACAGCCCCAAAGATTTTCTAACGCCACCAAAACCTTGAGATCATCATCAGTCAGGGTTTCATGGATTACGCCACGTTTAACTATTAGCTTCAGGGTTTTCAGCGGGAGCTTTGATGTTTTAGCGTACTCATAAATCTGCATCATTTTTTATTACCCCTTTTCATCTCCCCCCCCCTTACCTTTTATCAATTTAATTCCATGCTTTATGCAATAATTCCTGAATGTGCTATAACACATAGTCAAACAACACCAGCCGAAGCGACACCGGCTACAAGTCCAATTGTGCCAAGTAAAATTTGGGTGACCGCAATATCGTAAAGGTCATAGGCAAATGAACCAGCCACCGGAGTTGCCATGGCAAAGACATTAACTGTCTGGAGCAGTAAAACGGTTAAGATGGCAAAAAAAGTTACTTTTTTCATGATTGCTTCTCCTCTTGTTGCAGTTGTTGCACGAGATTGTGCGTTTTTTTTATTCTGTTGGCAGGAATGGTTTGTTTGCCCTAAAGAATCATTTTTTCGTTAGTTTGATATCCACCATTCGTTTACTTTCGGGGTTGCTTCCGTAAATCATCCCTTTTCCTTCCGCCGAAGCCACCTTGTAGCCGTTCTTTCGAAGCAGGGCATCAACGGTCTCGGCCCGATGCCTGGAAAGTTTCTGATTTTCACTTTCCACCCCAAGCGAACAGGTGTAG
>DYOJ01000791.1 GCA_020720705.1 Acetofilamentum sp. | reverse complement strand
TTGCGTGGGAAGTTATTCTATTTGGAATCGTTTACGACACTTGGCAATGGTGCAAGCGTTGATTTCTCAATTATAGTGCCTAATAAAGAAGTTGCAATGTTTTTTCACATAAGTTCAAGTTCTCGAATTGAGATGGAAAAATACGGCGATTCCGATTTCACAGGTATAATTCCTATGATAATAAGAAATGCCAATGAGAATTTCGGAAATTCAAGTCTGTTAAATGTTTTTGCGACCACAACATTAGTCAGTTCGGGCGTATTGTTATGGAAAAAAACACAAGGCATATCTGCAAGCATAGATCAGGGAGGAGATTTGACAAGTGAAAATTTCAACATTTTGAAACGAAATTCTAAACATATCTATCGTCTAATTTCGAGAGACACGAATAATATTGTTTCTTATAAATTATTTTGGATTGAAAATTAACAAACTATGAGCGCAACGATAACAACATACGGCAATGTGATTCGAGTTGAAATGAACGAATACGGGGCAAGCGATATGAGCATCGTAAAATCAATAATATCAACAAAAAGCACTCCGATACAAATGGGAATTACTCCCTTTCCGTTTGACGGCGATATGAAAGGCTTGGAAATGGTTTATATTGATTTTATCGGTGCCGGGCATCGAAATTACATTCATTTTTCAATGTTCGACAGTTCGCACGGATTTGCATCAAACGATGATGTGATTGCGTATTTCATCAATTTTCTGAACTCGTAACATGGCGAATTTAAAACCTATATACGACGAAACAAAGAAAAACGAAGGCGAATGGCAACAATACGCTTCAGATTCCGGTAACTATTGCGACGGGAAGCTCATTGGAACAATGCGCGGTATTTCGGCAATCGGGTTCAAGGGGCATTACGGATATTGCCCCACGGTTGAACGGTTGAAACAAGTTACACCCGACGAAGCCTACAAAATTTACAAAGCAAGTTATTGGGATTCTGTTCGTGGCGATGAAATTGAAAATCAGAATATTGCGCGTATTGTTTTCGGCATGTATATTGGTTCTCCGTCGCAAGCTATTGCAGTTCTCGAAAAAACTTTAAAAAATGAATACGGCGTTTCGTGGAATTTTTCCGGAAAATTCAGTAAAAAAGATGTTGAAATTATCAATCAATATGCCTCAAAACGCTTTTTCGAGGCACTGAAAAAAGAAGTTTTACGCCGTATAAGTTTATCCGAAAAAAAAGAATTTATACGTGGTTGGTCAGGAAAATATGAACGCATGGTTTACGACAGTTC
>DYOJ01000790.1 GCA_020720705.1 Acetofilamentum sp. | reverse complement strand
TTTTTTTTAGATTTCGACTAAGGGTAAATTCTTTTTCATGTGTATTAGGTTCAGAATTTAGCAAAATCGAATATTAACAGTTTAAATTTTAGAAATCATGAAAAAGTTAAGTTTTTTCTTAGTCGCAGTTGCAGTAGCCGCAATTTTTTTGAACGGTTGTAAAAAAGAAGACACCATTACGCCAAATGAAATTCTGCCCGAAAAATTTAGTGTGGACATTCCGTCGTCCATAAGTAATTCATCCAATGCAAAAAGCGTTGCCGGCGATACCATTTCGGGTAACGAAACGTACGAACATTTACGCCTGTTTATCGCTGTGGGCGAGGGCGCTGCCGAAATTACCGAAGGCATTATCAAAGCAATTCGTGAGTATGGTTTAGACAAACCGATGAGTTTTTCCTACACGAGCGATGAAGACAACCGAGTAAAAAATGTCGAAATTGTTGAAAATGCGGTTTTTGAATCCAAAACATGGGAATATCAAATGAATATCGTTGATGCAGAATCGGTTACGAACGCAGACGGCGGCTATGCCATGCAAGTTTTTTGGAACAACAGCCCTGTGAACGGTATCTCAATTTTGAAACCTTACAATATCAACAGAAATGACAACGAATTAAGCCAAGCCATGTTTCGCGTGGAATACAACGCCACCGGCGACGGCGGTTACGAACAAGCAATGACGGTTTCCATATCAGATTTACCGCTCGCAAACGCCGTAATTGACCAATATTCTATGAATGCAATGAAATTGTTCGTCGGCAAAAACGGCGATGTTGTTGAAGTGCGCGGAAACTCCAATCACCCAAACGCTTACCTGTGGGCAGGTGAAGGCACAACCGGTTTCAATTGGGCATTTGTTGCCGCCGCTGACGAAAAACAAAACATCTGCGTTGCCGAAGTTGGCTTGCCGGCAAGTTCGTTAGATTCCGAAAGTCGTACGGTAATTTTGGTGGAAAATTCTATAAATAATGTATTTACAAACGAAATAAATGCGTGGTTTTTACAAGAATACGGTGTAACTCCCGACCAAAATCTGTTAGCCGATTATTTACGAAACACACAAGCTCCCGGATTTTTCAACAATGCAGGTTTTGTGTCCGCAGGCACTGCGCCGTCCGAAAATTACACGCCTTTGGTAAACGCTGTCAATGCTTTAACGCCTTACAATCCGATAACGGTTTCAAATTTGAAATTAGAATTTTTAAACGAAAACCAAGCAAAATAATTTCCCAATCCTCATCATAACCTACGAGCCGC
>DYOJ01000789.1 GCA_020720705.1 Acetofilamentum sp. | reverse complement strand
ACCTGCATTCGTCCGTAGGACAATGTAGCGTCATTTGAAGCTTGACATGACACTAGAACTTTTGGAAAATTGGAACTTGATTAAAAACGGTCAAAATCCGATAAACATAACACCTTTGGAATAATGAAATTAATAAAAATTACAAATATTCGACACGTTAAAGACTACATTTTAGATATAGCGTTTGACGATAGTTGTGTTAAACAATTTGATTTTCAACAACTTGTAAAATTTGAAGGCATCGCCGAACCGCTGAAAAATGTAGAATATTTCAAAACTGTAAAAATCTTGAACGACGGGCGTTCGTTCGGTTGGGAAAACAACTACGATTGTTGTGCCGATTGGGCAAGATATTTTGCCACAGATTTGAACAATGAATGGAACGAATTTGACGAAAGTGTTCCCTTAAAACAACGCATGAAAATTGCCGAAAAAAAAATGCTGCAACTTTATCCGGAAACTGTTTAATAAATCTCAATACTCAATACTCAAATCTCTGTAAATCAATAAAAAATCAAAAATATCATGGCATCAAAAACAATCAATATCACCGTAAAAGTTTGGCGACAAAAAGACGCAAAATCCAGAGGAAAATTTGAAAGCTATCCGCTCAAAGACATCTCTGTGGACAGCTCATTCCTCGAAATGTTGGACGTGTTGAACGAAAAACTCGTGTCCGAAAGTAAAGAACCTATTGCATTCGACCACGATTGCCGCGAAGGTATTTGCGGCATGTGCAGCCTTTACGTAAACGGCAAAGCGCACGGACCCGATTCGCTCACAACCACTTGCCAACTGCACATGCGCAAGTTTTCCGACGGCGCAAACATTACCGTAGAACCTTGGCGCGCAGGCGGTTTCCCTGTTATCAAGGATTTGATGGTGGACCGCACGGCGTTCGATAAAATCATTCAAGCCGGCGGATTTATTTCCGTAAACACGGGCGGCGTGCCCGACGGAAACGCCATTCCGATTCCGAAAGAAGATGCCGACGAAGCCATGGATGCCGCAGCGTGCATCGGTTGCGGCGCGTGCGTGGCGACGTGCAAAAACTCATCGGCAATGTTATTTGTAGCCGCAAAAGTATCGCAACTCGCGCTGTTGCCGCAGGGTAGGGTTGAGGCAGCCAAGCGTGCCAAAAACATGGTTGCCAAAATGGACGAACTCGGTTTCGGCGGATGCAGCAACACCGGTGCCTGCGAAATGGAATGTCCGAAAGGCATCTCCATCGCCCATATTGCCCGCCTGAACCGCGAGTTTTT
>DYOJ01000788.1 GCA_020720705.1 Acetofilamentum sp. | reverse complement strand
TTTATGAAAATTAAAAATAAACATGTCTCTGAGTTTTTCAGCAGACCCTATTTAACGTCAAAGTTAGTATTTAATTGTCTTAAAATTAATTTGTTTAATGTCATTTCTTGTCGGACTGAGGTTCGTGTCGTTAAGGTTGCCGATAACGTTTTGCAACTTGGCAAAGTGGCGGATTTAGAAGCACTTACTTTCAATTTAGCACTAATATTTATTAGAATTCCGAATGTTCAATTTAGCACTGAACCCGCCATTTTGCCAAACTGCTGTTATGTGCCGTTTTTATTGTCAAGTAGTGTATTTAATTTGTTATTAAACTCTTTTGTTTCGTTGTCAAGTGAGCCAAAGAACGATTTGTCAAATTGTTCAACTTTCTTAATTGCTTGTTTAATATTTTTAAGTCCAATTTCTGTAAGTCCGACTGTTTTTGCTCTTGTATCCGTTTCGTGTTCTTGTCGTTTTATAAGACCTTTTGTTTGTAATGTTCTCAAAACTGTTGAAGTTGTCATTGGGTCAATTTTGGTATGGTTAGACAACAAAATTTGTGTTACGCTTTGTTTGTCCAAAGTCAGCCAATGAATACTCGCAAGTAATACAAATTGAGAATGTGTCAACTCGTATTTCTCTAATGCCTTTTTGATTTCTCGTTGCCATAAGTTTGTCACTTGCCACAATAAAAAACCTGTGCTATCTTCTGCTTTTTCAATACTAAAATCTGTCATTGCTATTTTTTATTTTTTTCAGCAAGTTCAATGAGTTTTTCAACAGCAATAGGAAGTCCAACTTTGATTTTGCTACCAATCACTCTTGAAAACAAAAAAGTCATAAAACCTGTCATTACGATTTTATGTGTAATTTCAAGTCCGTCTTTGGCTTGGTTGATTGTATGGATAAAGTCCATTTTGCAAAGAGGTAAAAAACTTCTACTTGTAAATGACTTAAAGTTAGTTAGTTCGGCAATTTCAAATTTTGCTTTTGGTCCGCCTGTTGGTTTTAAAATACCTTCTGTTCCTTTTTGAAATTGTCCAAAAAGTTCAGAGGTTTCAACTTCTTTGTCCCAAACATTCCAATTGGGAACGTCTGCCCAAAGTTTCCAAATTTGCTCTTTTGTTGCTGTCGTTTTACGACTTACTTCTGTTGTCCACATACTAAAATTTTTTACTTGACGAAATTGTCGGTGCAAATATAGTATGTGTACTTATAATATGCAAAATTATTTTTAATTTTCAGTCAGTTTTTGGATTTTGGTTGTTTCGGTAAAATGGCAC
>DYOJ01000787.1 GCA_020720705.1 Acetofilamentum sp. | reverse complement strand
TTTCTTTGGTAGGTTTTTCTTTTAATGACCGCAGCGTTTCGAGTAGTACCAGTCTTAGTTCTTCATTTTCTTTGGGAAGTACAAAGATCATTTCCTTATTTTTTGGCGGTGGCATATATTCAAAATTAATAAGTTTATCGACAGGTTCTAAACTGTTTAAGAAGTCTTCTACTTCGGAGTATAAAAGATTAAAAGTACGGGTTGTGGCATATACCACTATACTTGTCCCATTTGATAAATGCTTGAAGTGTGTGAAATCATATATTACTCCTTCGTATTTTCTTTTTCCTTTAATAGTGTTAAATTGTTGTGGTGTCATTGTCTGTTAATTTTGATTGTTTATTAATTTGGCGACTAACTGCCGCTTTGAGTTGGATTAGGTATGTTAACTCTTTTGGATAATTATGAAATGTATTTCGATTCATATTTTCGGCGTTGCTGATACACTCCAAGTTTTCAATGGTGCAATTGAGCGTATTTTTGTCTTTGAAAACTACGTTATACCCCTTGGGCACTTTGCCGTGATGCAGCTCCCATAAGTATAGGTGCTTGCCTATCATTTTTTTATGTTCCGGTGATTTAATAAATATATAGTCATGTCCATTTTTATCTTTACGAACCGACTCAAAATAATCCGGATTGGTATTGTGCGATTTTGACCCTTTTTTAAACCGGGTTGTGGCGGTTTTGGAAATTGCTTCAGGGCTCATATATTCGGTTTGTTTTATTCCCTTATTGAATGGAGTATGTTCTTTTGTAAATTGATGTGCCGTGCCAAATTTCTGTACACGGTAACCGTTTTTTTGCATATACTCTTTTGTTTTTTTGATGCCGAGAGTAAATGCCCTGTTGAGCACCATACTATAGGTGCGGTCGAGTAGTGTGGCTATCTCCCTTGTATCTTCAGTAGGGTAGCGTTCTCTCATTATTACGTCTTCTTCGGATGTCCAAAATCTTCGTTTCATTTTATACTGCTTTTAAAATGTTTTCTTCTTTGATTGTTTGAATTTTGGTGTCTAAGGGATGTTTTGGAATAAAAACCATATTGTTTTCCAAATAGATTTTTAAATCATCGGCATTGGTATTTTCCGTGAAGATGTAAGGACCCTCAAATATGTTTGTGCGAATGGAACGCAACCAAAATATTTGTCCTATTTTTCTAATGAAATTTCTACGAAATCCATCGGCTGTCCAACCTGCAAATAATTTAAAATCATCTGCAGTACCGGGAATGAGTTCCATTTGAATTGTGTATTGAGTCATAA
>DYOJ01000786.1 GCA_020720705.1 Acetofilamentum sp. | reverse complement strand
GCACGACCCCGCGCATCAGGGACTTTCACCCTTTGGATAATTTCAGATATAAATAGTGTCTGCTGAAAAACTTACAATTAGCTAAATTACAGTGAAATAAAGCACTGTATTTCTTTCTTAGTGCACGCTTTTTGCATACAAAGTACCAAAATCCGTGCATCTGAATAATAAAAGTTCCGCAATTTTTACATTTGAGACTGTATAACTTACTCATATTAGACAATTAGCAATGATTTATTGTTGTTTTTGAGTTTTTCAGCAGACCCTACTTACCGTATATCTTATTTCGAACTCACGTTTATACGTTTTATTACTAACATTGAATAATAATTTTACGATTTTAATCTTCTTCCGGTTCAAACAAAAAAGTTCTCATAATATTGTGCATTTCAGCTATGGTTGTCTCCAAAATGTCGTTTACCACCACAACATCATATCGGTCGGCAACGGCAAGTTCACGCTCCGCTTTTGCAAGTCGTGTTTGAATGTCGGTATCGCTGTCTGTTCCGCGTTTTCTCAAGCGTTCTGCGAGTGCCTCGAGCGAAGGAGGTTTTACAAACACCAATAATGCTTGGAAACCGTATTGTTTTTTTATCTCAAAACCGCCGGATACGTCAATGTCAAAAGCCATATTAAACCCTGCCGAGATTTGCTTTTCGGTTTCCGATTTTAGAGTGCCGTAAAATCTGTCCGGGTAAACTTCTTCCCATTCCAAAAAATCATTAGCCTCAACTTTGGCTTTAAACTCTTCGGTGCTTAAATAGAAATAATCCCGACCATGCGCCTCTCCCGTTCGCATGGAACGGTTGGTTGCGGATACCGAGAACTGTAATTTATACGCATCGGTTTCCATAAGTTTACGAATGATAGTGGTTTTGCCTGTGCCCGAAGGTGCCGAAAATACGATGAGTTTACCTTGTTTCATTTAAAGAATATTTGTCTATATTTATATTAATACTTCGTTAGATTTTAGAAATTAGATGTTTGACTTTAGACTCAAATCGCTTAATTCCTATAAGTTACAATCAGACTCTAATTCGAGAAATTTTATTATTTAATTTACAATAAATCAATATCCTACATAAATGACTAACGGACTTTTGTATTACAGAAAACTGCCTAAAATTTTTCAATCATTTAGTTTTATAATTTTTTCCGTTGCTGTTACAATATTTTCGTTCAGAAGAAATAACATTTTTTTGAGAAATTAATAAGTACACTCCGAAAAGTCGAAATTGACCACTAATTCACGAATTATTACGAATT
>DYOJ01000131.1 GCA_020720705.1 Acetofilamentum sp. | reverse complement strand
AGTAGCAACATTTATTGAAAATCAAAACCTTCATCTTACAAATGAGTTTTCATTTCACAAAAGTTCGGTATTTTTTTAATACAAAAAAACACATTTCAAAGTGATACTCGGTTGTGTAGTTTCAGCTCAAAAACAAAAGCACGTTCGGTTAAGGAACGTGCTAATCTTTATAATCCAACAGTAATTATTAAGTAACGATTAGAAATTCGGTTAGATTAGTAAAACAATTAATTTATTGATAATCATTGTTTTAACAGTATTTCTATTTACCAACTACTAACTACAAATTACTTACTTTACGATGGACATTTCTTTAATCAAATGTGAGGCACCGGCATATTTGTCAATTACAAAAAGTACGAACCTAATATCAACATTGATACATTTTTGGAGGTTGGGTTCATAAGCAATATCGCCGCTCATCGCTTCCCAGTTTCCGTCGAACGCAATCCCGATTAGCTCGCCGTTTCCGTTGATGACAGGGCTTCCGGAGTTTCCGCCTGTAATGTCGTTGTTTGTGGTAAAGCAAACTGTCATAGAGCCGTCTTTTTCGGCATAATCGCCGTAATCTTTGGCATTGTAGAGGTCAATAAGGCGTTGGTGAACGTAAAATTCGTCATTTTTCGGAGCTGTCGGTTTGCCTTTTGAGATATATTCGTCCATGTTGGTTTTGAAAGGCATTTGTTTTCCGTTGGTAACATAATCGCCTACGCTACCGTAAGTTACACGCATTGTTGAATTTGCATCGGGGTAATGTGCTTTATTCGATTCCTTTTCGAGCAAGGCTTTTACAAATAATCGTTCACCTTTGGCGAGGTCGCTGTTAAATTTGTCAGATTTATCCTGCAAATCGCCGTAAAGGCTGATAACTGCGTTGGCAACTTCAAATGCGGGGTCGTTACGCAGTACATCGCTCGAAGGTTTTTTTAGGAAATTATCAAAAAGCTCTTCGTTTGCGAATATTGATTTGGTATAAAGGTCGTCAGCATATTTTTCAAAACTGTTGTTATATTCATTTTTTACGATTGTGAAAAAGCTCGGATGGTATTCTGCCGGCACATCTGCTTGATACGTTTTCATCATGGCAATAAATACGTCTTTATCTATGGGCAGATAATAATCCTTGAAAAATTCTTCCTTCTTCGCTTCGAGTTCTTTTTTCAAATCTTGACTTTTACTTGACGCATATTCAGATAGTTGGCGGAATGAAGTCCACGAGAAACGTATCACCTCCGGTCCGAGCCAAAACGATTCTAACCAATAATTATTTGCAATATTCAGTTCGTTACCTTTTTTAACGGAATTTTTCACAAGTTTAAGTGCTTCACCGTATTCGACTTTGCGTTTTGGGTCTTGTTTAATCCATTTTGTAAGTTCTTTTTCGAGTGTACCTTTTTTAGCAACCACATCCAAATTTTTCAATCCCAAGTTTTGTCCTTGTGAATATTTGTAATAATTGGATGAACGAGAATATTTTGAAGCGTATTGAATACGAATTTTGTCGCTTGTATCCATACTTTTTGACATGATATCTTGTTTGATACCTCGCAATTTAATACGAATGGTATTTTCGTTGTCCATAGTTTGTTGCACGCCCCATGAGTTCAAATATCGTGTGGTGCTGCCCGGATAGCCCATAACCATGGCATAATCTCCTTTTTCATATCCTTTTAACGAAATCGGGAAGTAATGTTTCGGTTTGTAAGGCACATTGTCTTCGGAATATTCTGCGGGAGTTCCGTCAGGCGCACAATAAATACGGAACATTGAGAAGTCTCCCGTATGTCGGGGCCACATCCAATTGTCGGTATCCGCACCGTATTTCCCGATGGACGAGGGCGGCGCACCAACCAAACGAACATCCATAAATGTTTCATAAACAAATAGATAGTAGTTGTTTCCTTTAAAAAACGATTCTACGGAGGCTTCGTAATGTGTACCGTCTTTAGCTTTTTCGGCAATATCATTTCCGAGTTTTTCTATGGTTTTGTTTCGTTCGTCTTCCGACATGGTTGCCGTGAGTGCAGCGTTAATTTTGTCGGTAACATCTTCAATTCTAATCAGAAAAGAAACTGTTTTGTCAGGGTTTGCGAGTTCTTCTTTACGAGACATTGCCCAGAAACCGTCTGTGAGATAGTCGTGATCAACGGTACTGTGCGCTTGTATTTCGCCGTAGCCGCAGTGGTGGTTTGTCAGGAATAATCCTTCGGGCGACACCAATTCGCCTGAACAAGAGCCGTGGTCTAATGCGATAACCGCATCTTTTAAACTTCCTTTGTTTATGCTGTAAATGTCTTCAGCCGATAGCTTTAAGCCCATTTCTTGCATTTTGGAAATGTTAAGTTTTTGAACTAAGAACGGCAACCACATGCCTTCGTCGTCTCCTTCTGCCCGTAAAAATGAATTTTGGAACAGTGCAATTACCAATAGTAATGCTAAAAATCGTTTCGTCATAACCTTTTTGTTTAAAATATTAATAAATTTTGTGTTACAAATGCTAAATTATGATATTTTCGCAAAAAAAAAATATTACTTTTGTAAAATTGTAAACAAAAATAGTGCAAAAATTTAGAAAACTTTGAAAATCCCACGAACTGAGGCTTATTTAAAACGAATAATGTGTTTTATATCATAAACTTTTTTCTATGACAATTGATAATACTTTGCAAACCGCAAAAACAAAAATTTTTTATGTCGTTATTTTGGTCAATATTATTGCGCTGACCGCTTATAACTCGTTTGAACACAATCGAACATGGATAGAAATGGGTATTTGGGGCTTGATTGTAATTCTCGGACTCACCTATTTGACGATGTTATATCTGAAATTGAATTATTTTTTCATGGAAACTAAAGGTGAAAAACTTATCATTCGGTTTTATGCCGCTCACCCGATTGGTCGAAAATACAAGTCAATTGAAATTCCGGCACGAGCAGTCCAGTCTTTTAAAATTGTAAAATCAGGTTTCGGCGGTCTTAAAAAGGAACTTTATATAACCGTTAAAACACCCAAAGGCATGTTTAATTTTCCGCCGCTCAGTATTACTTTATTGAAATCAAAAGATTTGCAAGATATTGAATATTTGCTTAAACCGCTTTCAAAACGCTGATATATTGGGTATTGGGTATTGGGTATTGGGTATTGGGTTGTCGTTACAAGTTGCAAATTACAAATTACAAATTACAAGTTGAAATTGTGAATTTTACAGAACGCTATAAGACAATCATTCGTATCGCTATGTTTGCGGCGGCGGCTATTTTGACGGCAATAGTCGTACCCGGAGAACACGGATTTCGATATGATTTTCGTATCGGCTCGCCTTGGGCGTATTCCGATTTAATAGCTTCGTCCGATTTTCCGATATTAAAATCCGAACAACAGCTTAAACAAGATCGCGACAGTGTGATAAATTCGCTTAAGCCTGTGTATCGGCAAGACAGCGTAGCGCCCGTCTTTGCCGCAGAATCTATCAAACGAATTTTTCGATTGTTCAATGAAAAAAACAAAGACCACAAATTATATCCTTTTTACAAAGACAGCATTGATGATTATCGTCATTTGTTGCTTGATATAACCGAAGAGATGTATGCCGGCGGTGTCATGCTGACACATTCCGGAGAGGCTTCCTCTATCATTGTTTTGCAGGATAATGTTGCCGAAGAACGTTCTCTTAGTGAGTGTTATACTGAAAAAACCGCGTACGATAAACTGAAAAACATTTCGGAACGTTACAAAAACGGGCTGTATCCCAGCGTCAGAATTGATGAGATTGTAAAAGCCAACTTAATTCCTGACGAAGACTTGTTCGCTAAAATGAAAGAAGATGCACTGAGTGAAGTTTCATTACACGAAGGGATTGTTCAAACAGGAGAACGAATTATTGCCAAAGGAGAGGTTGTTAATGAATTGAAATACAGAATGTTAAATTCATTTCGAGAACAAGTGAAAAACCAAACGGTTGTGTCCGTACCCGGCGCGTTGCACTATTTGGGACAATTTGTAATGTTTTTGATGTTTTTTGCGGTGTTTTATATTGCACTGTATATTTTTGAGCGTAAAGCATTTGAATCATTAAAACAAATCATCTATTTCATTGGCGGAACACTCATGTATGCGATGGCAGCAGCCATAATTGCACGATTCGACAGTGTTTCGCCGTTCATGATACCGATTTTGATACTTCCGGTTTTGACAGTTACTTTTTTCAATGCGCAAACGGCAATTTTGCATCATACACTCACGGTAGTAGTTGTTTCGTTTATTTTGCCCAACAGTTTTGATTTTTTTATCATACAATTTATCAGCGGATTTGCAGTTGCTGCCGGCATGATGCACTTGCGCCGCAGGGGGCAAGTTTTGCGAATGACCCTGCTGGTATTTGTGTTACAACTCATTCTGTACCCTGCTTTGTTGTTAGTTTATGAAAATTCATTCACCAAATTAGATTCCGAATTTATACTATGGGCATTGGTGAGCAGTGCATTTTTGCCGGCATCCTATCCGTTGGTCTATGTTTTTGAGCGTGCATTCGGCTTTATTTCCGAAGTTAGCTTAATCGAACTCGCCGATACCAATCGTCCGCTGTTGCGCGACTTGTCGGAGAAAGCGCCCGGCACTTTTCAACACTCCATGCAAGTTGCCAATTTGGCTGAAGATGCTGTTCGGAAAATCGGAGGAAACAGTTTACTTGTTAGAGCCGGAGCTTTATATCACGACATCGGAAAAATGTTGAGACCGGCATTTTTTACCGAAAATCAATTATCGGGTAAAAATCCGCACGACGCTTTTCCGCCCGAAGAGAGTGCAAAAATTATCATCGAACATGTTTCGCAGGGGCTTCATCTCGCAGAACAACACCATTTGCCTGCTCAGATTTGTGAATTTATCGTAACCCACCATGCTGACAGTACGGTTCGCTGGTTTTTGCACGCCTATAAAGAACAACATCCCGAACAGCCGGTGGATGAAACCTTATTCCGCTACTCCGGACATAAACCATACACGAAGGAAGCAGCCGTTGTTATGATGGCTGACTCCATAGAAGCCGCTTCAAGAAGTTTGAAAAATTATGACAAAAAAACGATTAATGAATTGGTAGATAAATTGATAAACTATCAAATATCCGAAAATTTATTTACAGATACCGAATTGACATTCAGTGAACTCGGCATTGTCCGTCAGGCATTTAAAGATAAATTGGTAAATATTTATCACTCTCGTATCGAATATCCTGAGTGATTCGGAACTTAAATTCTGATTGAGAAACTGTGAACGGTTTATGGTTTCGGATGCAAAAACAAAGATATTGATAAACGCAAGTAACATTAAAAGTTGTTATCTTTGCATTAAATATAATTGAAAAGTAATGATTACAAAAGAATATATCTCTGAATTATTGATAACCGGAAACGGGGCAATCGCCGAATTGGTAAAGAAACAAACAGATATTCAAAGCATTGTTTTTATTCTTGAAAATTTAGGGCATTTGCCCAATAATTACAATGGAAATTGGTTGATTGACTATTTGCAACATTCAAATGCAAAAGTTAGATTTTGGGCAGCAAAAAATATTGGCAAACTTAAAAACATTGACTTATTCAATATTATTTGTAATGCAATTAGTAATGAAAAAGATACAACGGTAAGACGAGAATTAGTTTCATCAATCGGCAGAATGAGAAATCCAATTACAAAGGATTTTTTAATTTCTATACTTGACGATGAAGACCCCAAAATAGTTATTCAAGCAATTCGTGGTTTGTTAGTTTTTAAAGATGACAAAAACGTTGAAAATAAACTAAAAACTCTAATTGAACACGAAAATGAAATGATACAAACTGTGATAGAGAAAGAATTTTTTCAAGTTGAAACAGTAGATATAAACAAACTTCCACACCCTGAAACATATAATTTTTTAAAAAATATTGTCGTAAACGGAGATGTTCGTGATGTATTAAAATTTGTTCCGGATGAAAGTATTCATTTAACTTTCACATCGCCACCATATTACAATGCAAGAGATTATTCAATTTATCCAAGTTATCAAGCATATTTAGAGTTTCTTTCAGAAGTATTCAAAGAAACTCACCGAATTACAAAGGAAGGTAGATTTTTAATTGTAAATACTTCGCCAATTATAATTCCAAGAATTAGCAGAGCACATTCAAGCAAAAGATACCCAATTCCATTTGATTTACACGCTGATTTGGTAAAAAACGGTTGGGAATTTATAGACGATATTGTTTGGTTAAAGCCAGAAGCGAGTGTAAAAAATAGAATTGGCGGATTTCAACAGCATAGAAAACCACTTGCTTATAAACCAAACGCAACAACTGAAATGTTAATGGTTTATAGAAAAGAAACTACAAAATTACTTGATTGGAATATGCGTCAATATTCAGCTGAAATTGTCGAAAAGAGCAAAGTACCGGAAGGTTTTGAAACCTCAAATGTATGGAAAATTGACCCGACTTTTGACAAAGTTCATTCAGCAGTTTTTCCCGTTGAATTATGCAAAAGGGTTGTTCAATATTATTCTTATGTTGGCGATTTAGTTTTTGACCCTTTCGGTGGTAGCGGAACTTTGGGCAGAACTGCAAAATCATTAGACCGATTATTTTTCTTAACAGAAAAAGACACTGAATAT
>DYOJ01000785.1 GCA_020720705.1 Acetofilamentum sp. | reverse complement strand
CGATTCGGGCGGTGTGTTTTATTTTCGTTGCGAATTGCATGAAACACAAAGGGAAACATTTGTAACCCTTTGTTAATATTCATATTAGTCTTTTTTACTAAAACGCAAATGATAGCCCATACGACAATACCAACTAAAATTTGCATCTGCTAATCCGGTAAAATCGGCGTTGTCGAGATGGTAATAGCTTACACCCGTTCCGAGATAAAACGAATTGAAATGATACGAATTTATTCCCAAATCAACAGAATGTTCGCCATAAGCATTTGCTTTTGACAGCGTATTGCCATACATGGCTCGTATTTGAAACGCATGATTAGATTCCGGCGTTTTTCTGTACGTATATCCCAATCCCAACAGCCCGGCATTATAAGCGGTGTAGGATTTGTCCGAAGGATTTAGAATAACGTTTGACCTGCTTTCCAGAAAAAAGTCAAATTTCGGACTAAACGACAGGGATGCAAATGCGCCCATAGATTTCTGCTCCAAGTCAGAATTTAATGCAATGTTGAACACATCGGCTTGTAACCCGATACCGATTTTCGGCAAATTGGTTTGTGCAAAAGTTGCAATCGTTGCAACAATAAATGCAAGAACTGTTAATGATACTGTTTTCATGAGAATTTGAATTAAAATAAATTAAAAATTAATAACCGGTAATGACCGTTTTTTGTTACGATTCCATAAGCCAATTTGCAAACCCTGAACGGTTACGGCATTATTAAACAGCCCGATTTGCACGCCACTGAGCCGAACTGCATGATTTACCAAACCGATAGAAATGCCGTTCACTGTGTTATACACATTCCAAAACGTGTTAATACTCAGACCGTTCACTCGATTGCCCATACTCATGCTGCCCGAAACGGACACTCCGTTTATGTTGTCGGTAAAAGTTCCGAAAGTTGATACAACAATTCCGTGATGCACAACACGTGGGGGTGTACGCCGAAACAAAACAGGAATACTGTCGTCATTTTGATTCAGAATTTGTTTGAAATCAAACTGTTTGATGTAAAACCATTGAAACATGCCCTGCCCTATCAATTGAATATTTACACCCGAAGATATTTGTGTATGCGCACTGTTACACAACACTTCCGACCCGATAATGCCGAGCGATAATGCATAAATTTTTTCATTTTTTGAAGGTAAAAAATCGGCAATCGAATGTTCTGACGCTTGATTTTGTCCCATAACACGTGTTGCCGATAAAACAACAAACAGTAAAAACAGATTCTTCTTGAGTAACATATTGATAAAATAAAAG
>DYOJ01000130.1 GCA_020720705.1 Acetofilamentum sp. | reverse complement strand
TTATAGTGATTTTTTCAATCGAATGTTTTGTCAATTAGTTGTCAATCAATGGTCAAAAAGTAGTCATTCTGTTGTTTTTTAATACTTTCAATTGAATTTCAATCGAATTTCGATTGAATTTCTACCGAATTTTATAAAACATTCAAGTCGAAATATTCCTATAACATAAATAACTTCAATGTGTTATGAGTTTTCTTACAAGAACTAGTTAAGAACCTTTCAAATGGTTGCAGACCTTTGAAACGGTTTAATACCAACCAGTTCGATGGTCTTCGGCCAATCGAAAGGTTTTAAGACTCGCGCTTAACTAAACGCCATTGAAATACATATATTGAATTTAAAATACTGTAAATCAATGATTTATAAAAATATGTGCAGTAAAAATTATTCAGTTTAATATTATCGCAAACATACAAAAAAAAATATCAAGGAATAAAAAAAATAACTTCTCTTTTTTTTATAAACGTAAAGATTGCTTGCATCAAGCTTTTTTTATATTTTTGCCGAACTTAATTCGTTTACACTTGAGCATAGATAACATTGTAAAATATCTGGGCATTGCATTGTTTTTTGTACTGATACAAGTTTTGTTTGTGAATAACATAAACATTTCCGGTCTCGGACTTACACCGCACCTTTATATAGTCGCCTTACTTTTATTACCGTTTGAAATTCAACCGTGGTTGTTGTTGGTATTTGCATTTGTAACAGGTTTATCTGTTGATACTTTTGACGATACAGGCGGTGTTCATGCGTCAGCGTTGGTTGCTACAGCGTTTGTTCGTCCGGTAATTTTAAGAATTTTATCCCCGCGAGACGGGTATGAATCAGGCACAAAACCTCGTGTGTTTTATTTTGGTGTCGTGTGGTTTGCACGCTATGCGGTTATCATAGTTTTTTTACATCACTTTCTCTATTTTTATTTGGAAGTGTTTACGTTTGACCGTTTTTTTTACACCTTTGCAACCATTTTGCTTAATACAATTTTTACGCTGATATTCATAATTCTCAGTCAATTTTTAATTTTCCGAAAATAAAATGAAGCCGAAAATTATCGTTATTATCGCATTTTTTATCATTACGGCAATCGTTTTTATCGGAAAATTGTATTATATTCAGGTTCTGAATGTTAAATACAAACTTTCGGCACAGAACAATGCCTTCAGGCACGTTACGCAATATCCGGCAAGAGGCGTAATATTCGACCGTAACGGAAAGTTGCTCGTGTATAACGAAGCCTCTTATGACTTAAAAGCGATTCCGAATCGTGTGGGCGAGTTTGATACAACTTTATTGTGTGAATTGTTGCATTTAACACAAAATGAAGTCCGACAAACCTTACGCAGCGGAAGGCATCTGCCTGTTGTTATCGCAAAGCAAATCAGTCCGAAACAGTATGCCGTTTTGCAAGAATATTTATACCGATTTCCGGGTTTTTATGCAGAAAAACGTACCGTCCGAAAATATCCGGAATCCACTGCCGCCCACATGTTGGGGTATGTGGGAGAGGTGGATCGTTCCGATATTGACAGAGATTCCTATTATCGCTCCGGCGACTATATCGGCAAAAGCGGTGTCGAGAAAACTTATGAAGAGTATTTGCGCGGAGAAAAGGGTGTTCAAATTTATGTTGTAGATGTATTGAACAGAATACAAGGCAGTTACAGAAACGGCGAATACGATACTCTTGCCGTAGCCGGAAAAAATATCACCACAACGCTTGATGCCGAATTACAAAAATACGGCGAGCTGTTGATGAGCAATAAACTCGGCAGTATTGTTGCTATCGAACCTCATACCGGCGAAATTCTTGCGCTTGTATCAAGCCCGTCTTACGACCCGAATTTATTTGTCGGACAACAATTATCCAAAAATTATAACCGAGTGGCAAATTTGCCGGATAAACCACTGTATAATCGTGCCTTAAAAGCACTCTATCCGCCCGGCTCAACATTCAAACCCGTGAGTGCTCTTATTGCCCTGCAAGAAGAAGTCATAGACCCTACAACAGTCTTTGTAGTAAATGGTTACAATACCGGTTCACACATCGTAAAAGACCATATTGCCGGTGCGGTCGGCTTAGAAATGTCTATTTCACATTCGAGTAATGCGTATTATTGCCATGTATTCAAAAAAATATTGACAGACAAAAAAATGGGTGCTGTGGACAAAGCTTACGAAAATTGGAAACAACATTTGCACGCTTTCGGTTTGGGCGTAAAACTTGGCACTGATTTAGCCTACGAGAGTAAAGGAATTATCTATCCGGCAACGTATTTCGATAAATATTACGGAAAAGGGCGTTGGAATCATAACACAATCATCTCTTTAGCCATCGGGCAAGGCGAGTTGGGCTTCACCCCCTTGCAAATTGCAAACATGACCGCTGCCATTGCAAACAGAGGTTATTATTTTATTCCGCACATTGTCAAAGAAATTGACAGCGCAAAAATAAATAAACTCTATACCGTACGCCAAAACACCGGAATTGCCGAACGCCATTTTATCCCTGTTGTATCAGGGATGGAAAAAGTTGTAACCTCCGGAACGGCACGCATCGCCTATCACCCGGACTTATTTATATGCGGAAAAACGGGAACAGCACAAAATCCTCACGGCGAAGACCATTCAATATTTATTGCGTTTGCTCCGAAAGATGACCCTAAAATTGCGGTTGTCGTATATGTGGAAAACGCCGGATTCGGTTCAACGTGGGCTGCACCGATAGCCAGCTTAATGATAGAAAAATATCTTACCGACACCATTTCCCGTCCGCTCGTGGAAGTACGGATGATAAACGGACGACTAAAAAAAGAAGAATAGTGGAACGAACAAACGAAAAACTTATCGGAAATCGAATTGATTGGCTGTCAGTAATCACGTGGCTCGCGCTGGTCTTGTTTGGTTGGATAAATATCTACTCATCGGTATTCAGCGAAGAGCACAGCAGTATTTTCAGTTTGTCGCAACGTTATGGCAAACAGATGCTTTGGATTGTTATTGCTATTGTGATTTTAATTACGATTTTATTCCTTGATACCCAAGTAATCTCCGTTTTTTCGTTTCCGATTTACGGTTTGGTAATGCTCCTGCTTGTTGCCGTATTGTTGTTCGGCGAAGTGGTAAACGGGTCTCGCTCATGGTTTGCAATCGGAAATTTCCAATTTCAGCCTGCCGAATTTGCAAAGTTTGCTGTCGCACTTGCCTTAGCTAAATTTATGGGGCGTGAAGGTTTTAAAATAATGAATTTCAAAAACTTAACGATAATTTCTGCCCTACTCGGACTCCCTTTTTTGCTGATAATGTTGCAAGGCGACACCGGTTCGGCGATTGTGTTTGCGGCTTTCCTGATTGTATTGTTTCGTGAAGGCTTACCGGTTTTTGTTCCTTTGTTGATACTTTTTGCAGTTCTGATTTTTATAGTTTCACTATTTTTACCGTTGTCTGTAATCAGTGTTATTTTATCGCTTTCATTCATAGGATATTACGCCCTAACCAAACGCGATTATTCATATTCAATAAAAATACTCGGCATTCAAATCGGGGCTATTCTTGTTGGCTTACTGTTTGAAGTTCTTACTTTTAAAACCATACCTATTCATTTAGTTTTGACCGCTTCTATCACAGTCGGTGCAATTCTGATGCTGATAAAAGGAATAAAAAATCGTCATGGAATTTTGGTTCAGTTGGTAGTTATTTTGATAGGCAGTCTTATCTACCTTTATTCCGTTGATTTTATTTATCACGATGTTTTGAAAGACCACCAACGCACGCGCATCAATATTTTGTTTAATTTGGAAGAAGACAATAAAGGAGCAGGCTACAATATGAATCAATCCTTAATTGCAATCGGGTCAGGCGGGCTGAGCGGGAAAGGATTTTTAAAGGGAACTCAAACCAAAGGCGATTTTGTGCCGGAACAAGATACCGATTTTATTTTTTGTACCGTCGGAGAAGAGTGGGGGTTTTGGGGTTCGACTGCCGTAGTGATAATTTTTACATTCTTGATAATAAGGATATTATGGCTTGCAGAGCGACAACATTCAGCCTTTAGTCGTATTTACGGTTATGCCGTAGCATCCGTAATATTTTTTCACTTTGCCGTTAATATTGCAATGACCATAAAACTTGCCCCCGTTATCGGTATTCCTTTGCCTTTTTTCAGCTACGGAGGCTCATCTCTTTGGGCTTTTACCATTTTACTTGTTACTTTCATCAAATTAGATACCGAAAGACATCTGCCGTTATAGAAATTTTTTTTAAAAAAGTGTTTTTGTAAATACTTGATAATGATAATATTAAGAATTTAGCATAAAAATAATATAAAAAAAATAGGTTATTAAAAGTAAAACTTGCATTTTTGGGTAGTTTTTTGTGAAAATATTTCAAAATATTTACAACTGATTACAACATTATTGTTACTTTAGTATCCTGATAAAAAATATCATTGAACCACCGAAATGGAAGGAAATCCGAACAATCCACTCATAGATTTAGCCTATCGTTTGTTTAACAGAATTGACGATACTGATTTTGAATATATTTACAGAGGAAATTTTTCGCAAAAAATTTCCAAAAATTTACTTGCACTCGCCGAAACAAATGTTAAAGATTCTGCCGGCAGAACTTCCTTGAAAAATAAAATTTACTTTGTAATGGTTGAAGGCTTACAAAATGTAACCAAACACAGAGACAAAGACGAAACGGACATTGACGGAACACCCGATTCGGACGGAATGTTCGCCATACAAAAAAACTTAGGACACTACTACATTACAACCGGAAACATTGTTAAAAAGAACGAAGAAAATACTTTAAAGCCCAAATTAGAACAGATAAACATCATGGAACGTGATGATTTAACCCTGTTAAGAAAAGAAATTTTGAAAAAAGGAGACCTTTCCGACAAAGGCGGTGCCGGTTTAGGATTTATAGAAATGGCTCGAAAATCCGGTAAAAAATTAATGTTCGATTTTGAACCTGTAAACGAACAAGCCTCATTTTTTTATTTCAGAACCGAAATTCCCGGAAATGATACAACAGAAATAAATAACTCATTTTCAGATGAATCAAAATCACTCGACGATGTAAAACATCTCAATGAAGCACTTGACCATGAGAAAATTCTAATCAGCTTTAACGGTCGTTTCAACAGAGAAAATACCCTAAGTTTGCTGTCCGTCATCAAAGGACAAATGAACGTATCCATGACCTCCAAAAAAGTTTATGCCGTGATGGTGGAGCTTTTACAAAATATCAGCAAACATACTTCCGATATCGAGGGCGATAAAAAAAACAGAGGCATTTTTATGCTAAGCAAGAAGGAAGACACATTCGTACTCACTGCCGGAAACCTCTTACATGCAGAAGATGTGCCGAAAATGAAAGACCGTCTTGAATTTATTAATAACCTATCCGACAAAGAGTTATATAAACAATATGATATGATTTTGTTGGATATTGGCTCTGCTAACGAACGCAAAACAGGGCTTGGGTTTATTGATATGCGTATCAAAAGCACGACGGGATTAAATTACATATTCAAAGATATTAATGCACAAAACACATTTTTTGTGTTGCAAGTTACCATAAAAAATTAATGATTAAAAGTATATGAAACCACTCATCATAGAAGCAACAGAAGATACTCCGATGATTCATTTTCATCCGCAGGAAGGACGTTTTGAAATCTCCAAATCTTCACTTCCGGAAAATGCAGTAGAATTTTACAGTCCGATAATTCACTGGTTAAAGTCCTATGCCGCTGCTCCAAACCCGATTACAATATTCGATTTTAATTTGGAATATTTGAACACAGCATCTTCAAAACAAGTTTTTGAAGTCATTATGCAAATAAACAACATTGCTCATAAATCGGATGTTACCGTTCGTTGGCATTACGACACTATTGATGAAGATATGCTCGGACTTGGAACTCGTTTTTCTCATTTAGTAAATGTGAAATTTGAATTTATCGAATATGACAGTGATGATGCCCTTGATTTTGAATAAAAAAATTGCACATCGTTGCTTTATTTTACAAAGGTTGCATATATTTAACGATATTTAACATTTATTTATACCCATTAACGAAATTTTAGCCTAAATTTGTAAAGTACTATTAAGTATAATAAGTTTTCATAGTTTTAAGGTTTAGGTTAATAAAAGGTTGTAAGAGCACTCGTTAGTGAGTGCTTTTATTTTTACATTTTTACGGCAAACACGAGTACATCGTCAATTTGGTCCATGTTTTGTTTCCATTCGGTAAATATAGAATCCAAAATTTCTATTTGTTCCGACATTGGTTTGGTATAAATTTGAAGCAGTAAATCCTTGAATCGTTTAATTTTAAATTTACTGCCGTCTGTACCGCCGAATTGGTCAATGTAACCGTCAGTGAGTGCATAAATGCAGTCTCCTTTTTCTAATTTGAATTTCCGGCTTGTAAACGGAATCTCTTTTATGAAAATTCCGATAGGTTGGCGATCGGCGTTCAGGGTATAAATCTTATTATTTCGCAAAATATACAATGAGTTGTACGCTCCTGCAAAATCAAGCTCATAGGTCTCATTATCAATGATTACGAAAGAAATGTCCATGCCGTCTTTTTGCTCGCCGTCGGCGCCGGTTTGGTTGAGCGATTTTTTCACTTTAT
>DYOJ01000784.1 GCA_020720705.1 Acetofilamentum sp. | reverse complement strand
TTTTTAGCCAACGCCTCGACAATAAATCGTATTTTGCACTAATGAATTTGAATGATTAAATGATAGATAAAAAGACACTTTCTGAACGTGATATATGCACAAAGTTTATTACTCCAGCCGTCGAAAAATCGGGCTGGAATAGACTGACACAGCTATTGGAAGAAGTTTCATTCACGGATGGAAAAATATATGTTAGAGGTAAACTGACAGCAAGAGGAAATCAAAAACGTGCCGACTACATTCTGTATTACAAGCCAAACATTCCTATTGCAATTATTGAAGCGAAAGACAACAAACATTCTGTAAGAGCTGGTATTCAACAAGCTTTGGACTATGCTCAAATACTCGACATTCCTTGTGTTTTCAGCAGCAACGGTGACGGCTTTTTATTTCACGACCGCACAGCAACAGACGGAAACATAGAAACTGAAATTGGAATAGACGACTTCCCTACTCCCGAACAACTTTGGGAGAAATACAAAAAATACAAAGGCATCACAACGCCAACGGCTGAAAAGATTGCTTCGCAAGACTATTATTTTGACGGTACAAACCGCAAACCAAGATACTACCAACAAATTGCAGTAAACAGAACAGTTGAAGCCATTGCCAACGGACAAAACCGCATTATTTTGGTAATGGCAACAGGCACAGGAAAAACCTACACGGCTTTTCAAATCATTCACCGACTTTGGAAAAGCGGAGCAAAAAAACGGATTCTATTTTTAGCCGACCGAAATGCTTTGATTGACCAAACTCGAAGAGGCGACTTCAAACATTTTAAAGATAAAATGACGGTGGTAAAACACCGACAAATTGATAAAAGCTATGAAATCTATTTGGCTTTGTATCAAGGTTTATCGGGCACAGACGAAGATGCAAATGTTTACAAACAGTTTTCGCCTGACTTCTTTGACCTTATTGTAATTGACGAGTGCCACAGAGGAAGTGCGAAAGAAGATAGCAGTTGGAGAGAAATTTTATCTTACTTCAAAAATGCTACGCATATTGGTTTAACTGCTACACCAAAGGAAACCAAAGAAACAAGCAACACCGAATATTTTGGTGACCCAGTTTATACGTATTCATTGAAACAAGGTATTGACGATGGTTTCCTTGCTCCTTATCGTGTAGTAAGAATTGGATTAAATGTGGATGCAGAAGGTTGGCGACCAGACCAAGGCAAAACCGATAAAGACGGAAACGAAATTGAGGATAGAGTTTATAATCGCAAAGACTTTGACCGCAATTTAGTAATTGAAGAACGAACAG
>DYOJ01000129.1 GCA_020720705.1 Acetofilamentum sp. | reverse complement strand
CGCCGAGTGCCTGCACTGCCGTGCGCACGGTGAGTTCCGATGTGCCGGGGTTGGGGTAAAGGATTTGTTCGGAGGTTTTGAGGTTGGGTTGTTCTTCGAGTGAGGTGGGCAGGTTGCCGTCGGCGTCGAGTTTGAGAATGACAACATCGTCGTACATCGCAACCTCGTGGTCAAATCGGGTGCAACCGAGAATTACTCCGCCGTCTGAGGTGAGGTTGAATGTATAAGCTTGATAAAATGCGTCACCTCCGAAATATTTTTCGTAGATAATTGTGCCGTCAATATCAAATTTTGTAAGCATTACTACGTTGTCATACGGCTTATAAGGCATGCCTCCTAAATCATTAATTGTAGCAAAGACATACGAAAAATCATTTGAATCAAACCGTAACGCTTTGCGAAATGCTAAATGGTTTGCTGTTTCACCTTCACCTGCAAGTTCATGAGTTTGTTCTGAAAATGACACAGTATCGAATGTTGAAATACCAATCTGATAGTTATCTTGCTGATAAATGTATTCGGTACCGGCAACATAAAGCTGGTCATCATGCACTTCTACATCCAAACTTGTTGCGAGATAGGTGTTTGGTGTCATATCAAGAAAATTTACTTGAGTAACATTAAAAAGTTTATCTATTGTTGCTATTTGCGGATAAAATAATGATTGATCAAATGAGCCTGTGGCGTAATAACCTGAATTATTTATTTTTATACAAAAATCAAAAATATAGCAGTTTGTTGATAATGACGATATGCTATCGCAGTTCGTATTCGTAATGAAAATAAAGGATTTATCATGTTGGCAGTTAAACCAACACACGACACTGTCGCCGACAGAAAGTGCAGGATTGAAGGATTCTAACATTCTGTGTTCTTGATAATCTATAATAGAATAAGCTCTTTCTGTAAGAACATCCAATTGTTCATTTAATTTAAAGAATTTGAGCCATATAGAATCTGATTCTTTGTGATAGCCGTAACAAAAAATTTCATTTCTATCTTTTTGTAGTCCTAATATTCTTGTAATTCCAAAATCATGTTCGGCAATTATATTTCCTTTGCTATTAATGCCGATAATTCGACTTTCTACGTCCGTTGAGCCTTGTTTGTATATGCCCGAATAATAGTTTCCGTTATCGGTTTCAATGATTGAAAACGGAGCTTCTTCCACATTTGGTTCACCATAATTGAAA
Organism: Acetofilamentum sp.; assembly: GCA_020720705.1. GTDB lineage: Bacteria > Bacteroidota > Bacteroidia > Bacteroidales > JAADGE01 > DYOJ01. The sequence continues at coordinate 5,476 of DYOJ01000129.1, read as the reverse complement.
CGGAATGTATTTTGAGACAAAGAATACAGTGCACTTTGTAGGACAAATAATAAAATTAATAGATTTTTCATAACGAATATTTTAAAGCAGTCCGAATTCGTAAACTCGGACTGCCATGTTTTAATTAATTGTAAATAGGACTTGTGTTTATTTTGCCTTTATAGACTTCTAAGGAGGAGGTTGTTGTGCCCGGATAACCACCATAGCTGCCATAATACCGTATCTTTGTAACACCCCAACCAGACGGTGGTGTGTAACGATTGGCTATAGAACAACCTCTCTGAAAATAGATGTGCATCGAATCCGAAGTAACACACGGTGGTTGACTAGTATGGCTATATGACCTGTATAGCATAGTGTCCATTTCTGTTCCGGGGAAGGCATTTGAGTAGTAAGTTGCACGTTGAATGTCGGTATAATAACCATTAACAAGTGCTCCTTTCGTAAATGTTATGTACGAACTCCATATCATCACGGCAGATTTCTCCAAATGTGTACCGTAGCACCTGCCCATGTAGCAACCTCCGGCTCCGGGATGCCAGTCATACTCTAAATCCGGAAAGAAATTCGTGTTAAAACCTTTGTCCGAGTTTGATTTCAGATAATCGAAAGCTGCTTTGAATTTTGAATCTTTAAACTCAATATCAACAAGCAAAAATTGTTCAAAACCTGCTGAGTTTGCATAATCGGATAAATTTTGCTCAATTGCGGAATAGGCTGTAACAACATCGGAGAAGGGGATGTTTTCTGTTTTATCAAACACCACAAAAGTAGAATCTCGCTCGAAAGTCATCTCTCCAAATCCGGTCGTGTCGTCTGTTACGCAATACGAATAATTCAAAGCCGCCTCAATATACCACACGGCACTGTCGAGTGTGAGGGTTTCATCGGATTTGGAGGCATCGGCGAGTTTTGCCTTAAAATTAAGGATTTTCTGCGCCGTGGGGTCTTTCACTGCGGTTTGTGCGGGTTCAAAAAGTTCGGTTTTGTTACACGCCGAAAAAAATACGGTGCTTGTTGCAAATAAAAGCAACAAAAATTTGATTGTATATCTCATAAAAAATGAATTATAAAAAAATGAATAAATATCTAATATAAAGAATTTTACAACTGTAAGATTTTGAATGTGTTTGTGTTGAACTACATCAACACAGCGTAAACACCTAAACGCGTATTCGTGATTCCTGAAAATACTAAAAACATAAATACTAAAAAAATTCTATGGACTCATCACAGTTCTTCCTTTTTTATTAAATTGTTTAGACGCAGGTTATTTTGTTTTTGAAGTTTTAGGTGTTCATTTTCGGAATTTTTTGGCTGAAAATACGGTTCTTCGACATTTTGTGTGATTTTAATTGATTTGCAATATTTTAATTAATTAGTGATAAAAAAGCGTGCTATCATATTGATTTTATGTGTGTTCCATGAACAAGCTACAAAAATATACAAAAAAATCCGACAAAAAAAGGCACAATACCCACCCCCCCCGGGGGGTGTGGGTGTATATGAAAAAAATGCAAAACACATACAAACAGAAGTTTACGTTTTTTGGAGCGATTTCTTGTATGTTGCAGAACATACGACACACGTAATTTCTTTTTCAAATCATAATATGTTGTGTATTTTTGTATTCAAAACATCAGGAAAATGAAATACACGGAAGCTGATTTTATCATTGAGCAAACCATAAACAAATCTAATCTTTATCCCGAAGTATTGAATACAAATACTCAATACTCACTTAGAATATTAATTCAATTACAGTTTGTGAAATCCGTCAAAAACTCCGAGACCGAATAATGCAAAGTCGAAACGTACAGGGTCGGCGGCATCAAAATTTCGCAACTTGGCTGTAAGCTCCTCAGCGGCAATCCAGTTGTCTTGCTTACGTGTCAGCACACCTAAAGCACGCGCAATGCGTCCAACGTGCACATCAAGCGGGACAATAAGAGCCGAAGTCGGTATTTTTTCCCAAAGCCCAAAATGAACTCCGGAATTATCACGTCTTACCATCCACATCAGAAACATATTGAGGCGTTTAGCTGCCGAGTTTTTTGAAACATCCGGGATATGTTTGAGTGTACGGTGCGGATATTCAAGACTAAAAAAAACTTGTCTGAAATATTGTAAGGCTGATTTTACGGTATTATCAATTTCAAATCCACGAATAAAAATAGCCTCCAAACCCCCGTGATTGTTATAGATATTTTGCAATGCTTTGAAAAAATAATATAAATCAATCCCTTGAAACGTTCGATGAACAAAACTAAAGGCTTTAATAAAATCGGTATCGCTTGCAGTGCGGATAAATTCTGCGGGAGAGTTTTCGAGAATCAACATCAAACGTTCAGCCGAGCGAATAATCATTTTTCGATTTCCCCAAGCAATACACGACGTCAGAAATGCAGAAATTTCTATATCCTCTTTATTTTCAAACCGATGCGGGATTTGAATCGGGTCGCCGGCAATAAAATCTAAGGTATTGTATTGCCGATATTTTTCTTCTAAAAGTGTTTGGATGTCTAAATAATTCATATCTTGAAACAATAGTCCGTTAATAATTTTTGTAAGATATTGATTTATTGCAAGTTATATTAGAAAATTTCTCGGATTGTATAATTGATTGTAACTGTCTGGAATTGAGATATTTGAGTCTAATATCTAACGTCTAAATTCTCAAATCTAACGAAGTATTGTTGAAAAATATCAACCAAAAATAGAATAATAAATTCGTTTATTTTAACTTTGCGTGAAAATGAAATACAAAATGAAAACTAATCCGATTTTTTTATCAGTAGTCTTCGTGCTTGCCTTGGTTATGGGATGCTCGGATTCAAAAACAACACGTACCGATACAGTAGCGCAAGTTACAGACGAAGCAGATGCCGGAATATTGGTAAGATATGAAACGGAAGAAGGAGACTGCGGATACAAATCGGCAGACGGTAAAATTGTTCTTAAAGCGGGTATGTTCGACATGTGTTTTACAGATACCGTAACATACTCGGCAGTTGTGCTTAAACCGGATGAAGGATTTGTTGGAATAGACAAAAAGGGCAAAGTTTTATACAAAATTTTCGTGTTTGATAACGGTCCCGATGACATCAGCGACGGCATGTTCCGGATTCTGAAAGATGACAAAATTGGCTATGCCGATGCGCAAGGCAAAGTTGTGATTGAACCGCAATTTTCTTGCGCATATCCTTTTGAAAAGGGTAAGGCAAGGGTCAGCTTAAACTGTCAGCACATCAAGGACGGAGAACACACCCGTTGGGAAAGCTCCGAATGGTTTTATGTTGATAAAAATGGACTCAAAATTGAAACTAAATAGTGTTTGTCAGAAAACGTATAAATATTTAATATTATGTTGGTTATACTCATTTTTCCAATCGAATGTTTTGCCATTTAGTTGTTATTCAACGGTCAAAAAGTAGTCATTCATTGTTTTTATTTAGTTTCAATCGAATTTCTACGGAATTTCTTAAACATTCAAGTCGAAATATCTCAATAACATTAAGGTTTGCAATATGTTATGAGTCTTCTTACAAGGACTAAACAGGGTATAAGTTCTACGTTACAAAATTAAACCTGCAAAAAGAAAAGCGTGGACACTTTTCGCATTTTTCTATTGGCGATTCGTGTACACGCTATTCTATTTACTATTTACTGTTTAAAGTATAGGGTTTATATTATATCAAATATTTGATTGTAAGATACTTATATAAATTATTTTGATTTGTAGCCTTCGTCGTGCACAAAATTAACGCTTCGTCCGCTGGGGTCTGCATTATTTGCAAATGAGGCATCCCAAGCCAAAGCCTCAGCGGTGCTGCAAGCTATGGATTTAACCGAAGGAACGCAACGTGCAGATTCATCTCCGGGGAAAAATTCGTCAAATATACTTCTGTAATAATATTCTTCTTTACTTTGAGGCGGATTCACATGAAAGCGAAAACTTGCATTTGCCAATTGCTCATCGGATACTTGACTGTTTACCAATAGTTTAAGACTGTCTATCCAACTGTAACCTACGCCATCGGAAAATTGTTCTTTTTGTCGCCATGCCACACTTTCCGGCAGATATTCTTCAAAAGTCTGACGTAAAATGTGTTTTTCCATACGCCCGTTACCTGCCATTTTATCTTTCGGATTCAGTCGCATTGCTATATCCAAAAATTCTTTGTCTAAAAAAGGAACTCGTCCTTCAACCCCCCATGCAGCAAGGGATTTATTAGCCCTCAAACAATCGTATAAATGTAATTTATTGAGTTTTCGGATGGTTTCTTCATGAAATTCCTTCGCGTTCGGAGCTTTGTGAAAATATAAATATCCTCCGAAAATTTCGTCAGCACCTTCACCTGATAAGACCATTTTTACGCCCATTGATTTTATCACTCTTGCAAGCAAAAACATCGGGGTTGAGGCTCTGACAGTAGTTACATCGTAGGTTTCAATGTGATAAATGACATCTCTCAGAGCATCCAAACCTTCCTGAACGGTGTATGTAACTTCGTGATGCACAGAGCCGATATGTTCGGCAACTTTGCGTGCGGCAACAAGGTCTTTGGAATCCTGAAGTCCGACGGCAAACGAATGAAGTTGGGGCCACCATGCGTCTTTCATATCATTGGATTCAACACGACGTGCAGAATATTTTTTTGCAACTGCAGAAATTATTGACGAATCTAAGCCGCCGGAAAGCAATACACCATAAGGCACATCGGACATCAGTTGGCGATGCACTGCATCTTCGAGAGCTTTTCGTAAAATATTAATATCAGAAATATTGTTCTCGACTGTCAAAAATGATTTCCAATCAGGACGATACCATGGTTTTAGTTCTGTACCTTCGGAACTGAGCAAATAATGTCCGGGTAGAAATTCCTGAATTTTAGCACACGTTCCGGACAAGGCTTTGAGTTCTGACGCAACGTAAAAATTCCCCCATTTATCCCAACCGATGTATAAGGGAATTATCCCGATATGGTCTCGGGCAATAAAATATGTGTTTTTACTTTTGTCGTACAGTGCAAACGCAAACATACCATTGAGGTCGTTGAGAAAATCCGTTCCTCGTTGTTCGTAGAGCGGAATAATCACTTCGCAATCGGATTTAGTTTTAAACGAATATGGTTGTTCCAAGTTTCGCTCCAGTTGTTTATGATTATAGATTTCTCCGTTGACGGCAAGAATGATGGTATTGTCGGTACTTATCAGCGGCTGTTTGCCGGATTGCGGGTCCACAATAGACAATCGCTCATGAACAAGGAGTGCATTGCCGTCGTTGTATATTCCCGACCAGTCCGGACCTCGGTGTCGCATTTTTTTTGACAGCTCTAAGGCTTGCGGACGCAGCTCTTCGGCTGATGTTTTTAAGTCAAATATTCCGAGAATTGAACACATATTACCGGTAATTAAAGTTATTTAGTGCTTGTAAGAAAACTCATAACTTGTTGAAATTCTTTACGATATAGCG
>DYOJ01000128.1 GCA_020720705.1 Acetofilamentum sp. | reverse complement strand
ATTACAAAAAGTAAATTCGTAATAATTCGTGAATTAGCGGTCAATTTCGACTTTTGGGTGTGGACTCGGCAATGAGAGTTTATACTATCATCGGGGGTATATTGAGATTTAATTGACTGATAATCTATTACTTGTGCCTATTTCAACCCTTAACTTTAAACCGTAAACAGTATAATTTCTAATGTCTTAAATCTAACGGAGTATTGTAACAAAAATATTACAAGTAATTTTTTAAAATCAAATTCATGTCGCCAAACCCGGAAAAACCACTCACAAAATTTGAAACAGGAGAAGTTCTCCTTTTAGATAAACCCTACTTGTGGACGTCTTTTAATTTAGTACACAAAATCAGAAATCAAATTCAAAAAAGCTATAATCTGAAAAAGCTCAAAGTAGGACATGCCGGAACACTCGACCCGCTTGCGACCGGTTTGGTGATTATTTGCACAGGAAAAAAAACTAAGGAGATAGATATCTATCAGGCAAAAGAAAAAGAATATGTGGCAGAATTTTATCTCGGAGCCGTTACCCCGTCTTTCGATTTGGAAACCGAACCGGAACAATTCAAAACAATAGATTCCGTTACAGATAGCGACATATACCGTGTCGCACAAAGTTTTGTAGGAAAACAAATGCAAGTGCCGCCTGTATTTTCAGCAAAGCGTGTGGACGGGCAACGCGCCTACGAAGCTGCTCGCAAAGGAAAAATGCTCGAAATGAAAGCCAACGAAGTCGAAATTTTTGAAGTCGAAATATTGTCAATCAAAAAGCCCGTTGTCGAGGTCAGAATTAGTTGTAGTAAAGGAACTTACATACGTTCGATGGCACAAGATTTCGGACAAAAACTCGAATGTGGTGCTTATCTTAAAAACCTCCGTCGTACGAAAATCGGAAATTTTTTTGTGGAAAATGCAATTACTATTGACAAGCTCGAAGAAATTGTATAAATTTGCCGTCTGCTAAATTTTTTATATAATTTTACGGCGTTAGTCAAAAAGTATGAAACTCTCCAAATTCAAATACGACCTCCCGAAGGAACTGATTGCAAAATATCCGGAAGAATCTCGAGACGGTTCACGTCTGATGGTTATTGACAGAAAAAATCAAAAAATCGAACACAAACGATTCAGCGATATTATAGACTATTTCGACGACGGCGATGTGTTCGTGTTCAACGATACGCGAGTTTTTCCGGCGTTATTGTACGGATACAAGGAAAAAACAGGTGCGAAAATTGAAGTTTTCCTGTTGCGCGAACTAAATTCGGAACAACGCTTGTGGGACGTTCTTGTAAATCCTGCTCGGAAAATTCGTATCGGAAACAAACTCTATTTCGGTGACGGCGAAACACTTGTTGCCGAAGTAATTGACAATACAACCTCACGCGGAAGAACCCTGCGCTTTTTATTTGACGGAAATTATGCCGAATTTAAAAAAACACTCTACGGACACGGCAACACCCCTGTTCCCTCATACATCGGGCGCGGACCGGAACCGGATGACGAGCATCGTTATCAAACAATTTTTGCCGACAAAGAGGGCGCAGTAGCAGCCCCGACTGCCGGGCTGCATTTCAGTAAAATCTTACTCAAAAAGTTTGAAATTAAAGGTATAAAAACAGTTCCGATTACGTTACATGTCGGGTTAGGCAGCTTCCGCTCAATTGATGTTGAAGACCTTACGAAACATAAAATGGATTCCGAACAAATATTTATCAGTGAAACCACTTGTAATATTGTTAACGATGCCAAGGAACAACGCAAACGGGTGTGTGCAATCGGCAGTACCGTATTGCGTACGCTTGAGAGCTCTGTCTCGACCCAAGGATTTTTGAAACCTTATGTAGGTTGGACAAATAAATTTATATTTCCGCCATACATTCCCGGAGTCCCTTCAGCGTTGGTAACAAATTTCCATTTACCCTATTCCATTCCGCTGATGTCAGCTTGTGCCTTTGGAGGTTTCAGAACAATCATGGAGGCTTATGAGCTTGCTAAACAAGAAAACTACCGCTTCGGTACTTATGGCGATGCAATGTTGATTATTTAGTGTTTGTAGGATAGCATGTAAATATTTGATATTGTGTAAATTATAGTCGTTTTTTTCAGTCGAATGTTTTGTCATTCAATGGTCATTAGTAGTCATTATTTTTTTGTTTCCATCGAATTTCTTATAACATTCTTATCGAAAAGCCTATGTAAGATATAGTTTTTCAATGTGTTAAGAGTTTTCTTGCAAAGACTGTTTAGAAATTGTTATTACTATTGCGTCAATTTTGAAATGACGCTACATTGTCCTACGGACGAATGCAGGTCAGTAGAGACTTTCCATCGTCCGATAGGACATGGAAACGTCAGAAGAGGCTTGGCATAACAATAGTTTGTGAATAAAAAGTTTAGCTCGGACGATAAACGCAAATAGAAAATGCGAAAAGCGTCCACACTTTTCTTTTGACGTCTTAACATCATAAAGTATAATTCGTTTCAATTTTTTAATAATTTTTTTCTGTTTTATCAAAAGAAAAATGAAATTACAAATCTTTTGATTATATTTGTGTCATTCTTTTTTTTGAAAAATTCAAACAGATATTTCGCCTATGAATACCAAACAGATTCCGGTTATACTCATTCTAACCATGTTCTCTATTGGGATTTTATCAGCACAATCCAAGAAAACTCGCAAAGCCGATGACGCATTCAATGTCGGCGAATATTTTTCTGCATCGGAACTTTATGAAAAAATATATGAAAAAGAGACCGATAAAAAAGAAAAAGCATACATTGCGTTTCAGCTCGGCGAATGTGCACGGATAACAGGAGACGCAAAAAAAGCAAAAAAATGGTATAAAAATGCCGTAAAAAATGAATACACCGACCCGCTTTCGGTTTTATTTTACGGGCAATCTTTACTAATGACCGATGCGCCCGAAGAAGCCAAAGGACAATTTGAACGCTATACGCAACTTATGCCCGGCGATGCACGCGGCGGTACGGGACTAAAATCCTGTGATTTGGTCATTGAACTGCGCTCAAAACCGACAAGGCATCTTGTAACTGAAGCTATTGCGGTAAACAGTAAATTTAATGACTATGCTCCGGCATACGGAAAAAATAAATCGGAACTCTATTTTACGTCAACTCGTGAAGGGTCAACCGGGACGAATTCGAGTAAAATATCCGGACAAAGCTACCCTGACATCTATTTTGCGGTTAAAGATAATAAAGAAAAATGGAGTGTTCCGGTGCCTGTCACCGGATTGTCCACAGCCGCAGCCGAAGGTTCTCCTGCTGTTATAAATGGCGGAAACACAATGTATTACACGTATTGCAAGCAAGCCGAAGGTGAAAATCACGGATGTAAAATATTCAAATCAAAAAAGGGCGGAGACTCATGGGGGCAACCGGAATATGTGGAAATCATTAAAGACAGCAGCATCACTGCCGCACACCCTGCCTTGTCGCCCGATGAAATGACGCTTTACTTTGTGAGCGATATGAACGGCGGGAAAGGCGGAAAAGATATTTGGGTAAGCAAACGAACATCGGCAAGCGGAGCATGGGGTAAACCGGAAAATCTCGGAGGTGAAATTAATACCGCCGGGAATGAAATGTATCCTTTTGTGAGACCAAACGGAGAACTGTTTTTTGCGTCCGAAGGGCATCCGGGGTGTGGGGGCTTGGATATTTTTAAAGCCGAAAAAAAAGACGGAAAGTGGACCGTGAAAAACATGGGAATGCCCATCAATTCTTCGTCCGATGATTTCGGAATCGTATTTTACGAAGACCAAGAAGAGGGCTATTTTTCATCCTCACGCGGAAAAGAAGATAATTTAGTCCATTTTATTATGCCGCCGCTTGTGTTTACGCTCAAAGGATTGGTTACAAACTCTGAAACAGACGAACCGTTGCCCGGTGCTACCGTAAAACTTGTCAGCTCGGGCGGAAGTGAAAGCGAGGTAAATTCGGCCTCGGACGGAACTTTTGTTTTTCGCCTTACCGAAGACTCCGACTATACAGTTACTGCCTCCCGAACAAAATTTTTAGCAGCCTACCGAAATGTCTCAACTCGCGGAATCAAAGAAAGCCAAGAATTTCAAACCAATTTAGATTTAGGTCCGATAAAAGGAGCTATTGAGTTACCGAATATTGAATACGATTTAGGCAAAGCAACCTTGCGTCCGGAATCTATGGCATCTTTAGATAAACTTATTGAAATATTGACAGTTAATTCTAATATCACGATATCACTCATCGCAAATACCGACTTTAGAGGAAGCGACGATTCAAACCAAAAACTTTCTCAAGCTCGTGCTCAAAATGTCGTAAATTATTTGCTCGAAAAAGGTATAAAAGAAGACCGCCTCACACCTACGGGAAAGGGCGAAACCAATCCGCGAAAAATTGACGGAACGACAAAACTCGGACGTGAATTATTGAAACAATATGACTATTTGAAACATGGAGATGTGCTTACCGAAACATTCATCAACGCTTTACCTACAAAAGAACAAAAGGAAGTTTGTCATCAATTAAATCGGAGAACCGAATTTGAAGTGTTGCGCGATGATTATGGTTTGCAAAATTTAAAAGGCTTCGGTTCAGATTAGATAATTTTTATGACAGAACAAAGATTATTTTCGGATTTTCCCGATATCAGTACGACTGAATGGTACGCACTTATTGAAAAAGATTTAAAAGGTGCCGATTTCTCAAAAAAATTACTGAGCGAAAGTGGAGAAGGGTTTGACATTCGCCCGTTTTATCGAGCCGAGGACACGGTCGCTTTAGAGTATTTAAAGCACACTGTCGGTGATATTCCGAAAACACAAATTCGAAATCGGCAAAGGGTTGTTATTAACAACTTAGATAGTTTGTTGTCTGAATTAGAAGAACTTACGAAAGTAGGTGTAACTGCAATTGAGATTGAAATTCCGGAGCACTTACCCTTTGAGCACTCAATACTTACGAAAGCAGTCAAATTTGCGGATAAGAATAATATTGAACTCCATTTCGATACATCGGGTAATTTCTTAGACCTGATTGAACTTTTCTCGAAAACCGAAACTACACACAGCATCGGTTTTGACCCTCTGGGCTATGCAGTGAAAAATGGGTTAAGGTTTGATAATTTTTCGGGAATTTCTGCTTTTTTTCAGGATTTACCTCCTTTGAAAAATAACATTAAAGTCTTGAATATCAATGCTAAATATTTTGGAAATTGCGGAGTTTCTGCCTCAGAGGAACTTGCTTACGGCTTGGCTGTTCTGAGTGAATATTTACATATCGCAAAGCAGGCAAATTATCCGATTTCCGATTTACTTGCTCATATTCAATACGTTGAAACTGTTGGCTCACATTTTTTTATTGAAATTGCAAAGCTTAGGGCAACACGTATTTTGTTTACAAAAGTTGCCGAAGCATATTTATCCGAAAGCGAAACACCGACACCTTTGTATATACACGCTGAAACTGCTCAAACGAACAAAACAGCATACTCCGTGCATACAAATATTTTGAGAACAACCACCGAGGCAATGTCTGCAACTATCGGAGGAGCAAATTCATTTACTGCGTTGCCGTTCGATTTTTTTGCAAGTAAACCTTCAAACTTGTCTGTGCGAGTCGCCCGTAATACACAAATTATTTTGTGCGAAGAAGCAAAATTAGACGCACAAACCGACCCCGTAGTCGGAACGTATTATATTGAAAAACTGATAGATGCCATAGCAGAAAAGGCTTGGGAAAAATTCAAATCCATTGAATCACAAGGCGGTTTTCTTGTGGCTCTTAAATCCGGTTTCATCCATTCGGATATTGCATTGTCTGCCGAAAAACAACTCGAAAAAACAGGGTTGCGAAAAAAAACGATACTCGGCATCAATCAACACCCGAACCCGGAAGAAACTGCGGATATTTTATTTTCAAAATCGGAAACAAATATGAAGGAAGATTTTTTTATTAAACCCATACCGACTGTCAGATTTTCAGAGCCTTTTGAAAACTTAAGGCATCGGGTCGAAGCACTTTCGCAAAAACCCAAAGTTTGCCTTATTGAATTTGGAGATGCGGCAATGAGCAAAGCGCGTGCAAGTTTCTCAAAAATGTTTTTTGAAATTGCTGCTTTTGACATTGTAACAATCAATCTGTCTGATACTCTTGAAAATACACTCAAATTGTTGCCACAATATTCCGATTTTGTCGTATTTTGCAGTTCTGATGCCGATTACGCAAATCTCATGTCCGAACATCTTCTTACGTTGCCCAAAAATTCAAAAGCTGTCATTGCCGGAAATCCGACCGAGCGATTGGAATATCTTAAATCAATCGGAGTTTTTGATTTTATTCATGTTAAAACGAACGCTTTGGAGAAGTTGTCCTATTTTTTTGAATTGTATTGCTCTTCGATACGTCGTTAGGTTTTAGATATTAGATCTCAGACATAAATTGCTTAATTCCAATAAGTTCCATTTTATTCGCATAAATTCAAGTTTTTATTATAATTATCAGTCTATCAATATCTTACAAAAAATAATCGAACAATTGCTTCTCAAGATATTTTCAATATTGTACAGCCGAATGAGCTTAGTTAATACCAAACCGCTGAAAAGATTAAGATTTTATTTCTGCACATATCAGGTGTTTTCACCTGATATTTAAGGCTTTGAGGTGAAAACACC
>DYOJ01000127.1 GCA_020720705.1 Acetofilamentum sp. | reverse complement strand
GTTCTGAAAAATGCCGGAAATTTTTTATTATTTTTGTCGCTGAATAGTTACAAAGTATAAATCGAAATTACAAGTTGAAATATTTCAGATTAAACTGACCAATTGAACATATTGACTAAAAAACAGCCTTCTTTCAGTCTAAAATACTTATTTTTCGTGAAACAATTTTCACATTTTGGCGCGCAAATTTCAATTTTTCGGAAGAAAATTATACAAAAATTCTGATGCAAATTGTCCAAAAGTCGTTTTCATGATTTTTTCTCTAAAATAGTTACTAACAGTCTATTAACAATTATTTAGTTCGACATAAGACAACTAACTTCTTTCTAATAAATTGATATACAATAATTTAAAGAGATTTGTAAGTAGAATATTAATTTTACATAAAACACAAGAAAGTAATGCGCACACAACATATTGTAAATCAAAGTTGTATAATTATTTTGTATTTTTGTATTTTTGTAATAAAATTACGTCAAAAATTCAAAACCGAAATCATGGATTATACAATCAGACAATTATTTGAGAAAGTTCTCAACGGACAAATCAGGATTCCGTCATTTCAACGTGGTTTTGTGTGGGAACCCGATATAGTTGCGTATTTTATGGACAGTTTATACAAAGGCTATCCTTTCGGCACGATTCTTTTTTGGCGAACAAAAGAACGTTTGAAATCCGAACGCGAACTCGGATATTTTTCGTTAGTTCAAAAAGAAGAAGGTTTGCCTATTGACTATGTTCTTGACGGTCAGCAAAGAATTACGTCCATTTTTTCGGTTTTTCAAACAGAATTGAAGCCAAAGGAAGTATCGAAAAATTTCAATATTTATTACGACTATTCGTTGAACGACGATGCGCAGGAAACGCAGTTTTTTGCCTTAGCCGAAAACGAAGCTGACCCGACAAAACATTTTCCGCTTTCGTGTTTGTTCGACAGTGTAAAATACCGCGAAGCTACCGAGAAGTTAGATAAAAAAAATATTATCAAAATTGACGGACTTCAAACCAAATTTAAAGAAGCGCATATTCCGATTCAAATACTTGAAACAGAAGACAAAACAAAAGTTTCCATCGTTTTTGAACGTATCAACAGAAAGGGAATCGAATTGGACACCTTCCAATTGCTGAACGCGTGGACGTGGAGCGACAATTTTGATTTGCGAAAATGTTTTGAAGACTTACAAATAGATTTAGAACCCTTTGGTTTTCAGGGCGTCGGGGACGATGTCGATTTACTTTTGCGCTGCGGTTCTGCAATTTTGTCGCACAATGCGTCGTCCAAATCTCTAATTGAATTGAGAGGTAACGAAGTGAGAACGCGGTTTAAGGAAATAATAACCGGCATAAAGGGCAGTATTGACTTTCTAAAAACCAATTTTAAAATTGAAAAACTGTCAAACCTGCCCTATCCGAATATTTTGATTCCGCTTTCCGCATTTTTCGGAACACCCGAACGAAAAAAGCAAATTTATAACGACGAGCAACGCAAAGAAATCACAAAATGGTTTTGGAGAACCTGTTTTTCAAAACGTTACAGCTCCGGTGTGATGAAAAATTTGAACAAGGATATAACCGAAATGATAAATTTGCGAACCGGAAGACCTTCGGAATTAGCCAATTTTAAGTTTGATTTTACGTCCGAATATTACAAAACCACTGCGTTTCGTACCGACCCCGTCAGCAGCAAAACATTTGCGTTGCAACTTGCACAAAACAACCCGCTTTCATTAATCAACGGAAGTTCTGTGTCGTTGCGCAAAGTGCTGCAGGAAAATAACAGCAACGAATTTCATCATATTTTTCCGCGTGCATACTTGCGCTCGCTGGGCAAGAGTGAAAGAGAAATGAACTGTTTGGCAAATTTCTGCATTTTATCCAAAGCCGACAACAATAAATTGAGCGGAGACAAGCCGAGTCTATATCTGAAACGTTTATCGCCCAACCACGACAAAGTGTTCAAAAGTGCATTTATTACCGATATTTTGTACACCAATAATTTCGAGAAATTTATTGACGAACGTTCCGAAATATTGTGGAAAAATGCAAAAAAACTGATGTTGCAATAGGTTTACTGAAAATGTGTTAATTTGGAAATTTGAAAATGTGTTAATTTACAGAATTTCAAATATTTAAAAAAATAATAAGTAAACGTATCAGCAGTTTTTAGTATCAATAGTTCGTTAAATATTATTGTAAACTTTTGATTGATTGTAAATTTGATTTGAAAATATCTCAGTTATGAAAATTGGATATAACTAATTGAAATTTATCAAATTAAGTCTAATGTCTAAATACTAAAATCTAACGAAATATTGCATAAACTACCTTGTGAACGGCAACGCACTCACTGAACGTAAATTTGACAAAAAAATTTGAAATGATAACACTATTTGACACCGAAACAACCGGTTTGCCGAAAAATTATAAGGCTACCGTTACCGATTTGAAAAACTGGCCCAGAATGATTCAAATTGCTTGGCTGAGTTACGATTATAATCAGAAAATGATTGATGAAAAATGCTTTATTATCAAGCCCGTAGGTTTTAAAATTCCGACGGAAGCCTCAGATATACACGGAATTACAAACGAAATGGCGTTAAAAGAAGGTCGTGATTTAAAGGAGGTTCTTACGATTTTTGCAGAGGTGTTGTCGCGCACCGAGATTTTGGTCGCGCATAATATCAGTTTTGACGAAAAGATAGTCGGTGCTGAATTTTTACGCAAAAAAATACAAAACGAACTTTCATCGGTAAAAAAGATTTGCACCAAAGAATCATCAACCGATTATTGTCAAATTCCGGGAAATTTCGGCAAGTATAAGTGGCCCAATTTGACAGAGCTTCATACGAAATTATTCAAAAAAGAATTTGAGGAAGCACACCATGCGCTTGGCGACGTAAAAGCATGCGCAAATTGTTTTTTTGAATTAAAAAAACGCGGTGTAATCAGTGTCTGATTTTAAAATCGGTAAAATTTCTTAAAAACGTAAAAAAAAACGTATGAAAAAACAGTTTACGAAATCGGATTACATGTTGTATCTGAAATGCCCGAAAGAACTTTGGTTGAAAACGAACGAACCGGTATTGTTCAAAAAAGAAGATTCGCCCGAAGATGAATTTTTACGCGAGCAAGGGTATTTGGTGCAAAGTTATGCCGTGCAATTGCTTTCAAAAAAATATGTCGGAAAAATAAAAGAGGAGTTGAAAGCCGAATATAAAAATCTGTATGCCAGAGCCGATATCATTGTGGAAGACGGAAATTATACGGATATTTACGAAGTAAAATCGTCTGCATCGGCAAAAGATGAATATGTGGACGATTTAACGTTTCAAAAATATGTATTTAACAAATCGGGCAAACAAATCCGAAATACGTTTTTGGTTTACATCAATACCGAATATGTCAGAAAGGGAAAAATTGAACCGGAAAAGCTTTTTCATGTGCTCAATATGACTGAAAGAGTGAATGATGCGTATAAAACAATCGAAAAAAATATCACTAAAGCGCAAAAATTCATTTACGGAGAGCGACCGAAAATTTCGTATGTTTCAGAATGCGATGACAAATTAGATTGTCCGTTTATCAAACATTATTTTACGGATTTGCCGGAATACACCGTTTACAATATTTCGCGTATAAATAAGAAAAAACGAAACGAATTATTAGAAGCCGGAATTATTGATATTAACGATGTTCCGGACGATTTTCAGCTTTCAAAAATTCAAAGCTATCAGGTTCAGGTTGCCAAAAATGAAAGCGTAATTATCAAAGCAAAGCAGATAAAAAACTTGCTGCGTAAGTTGGAATATCCTTTGTATTTTATTGATTACGAATCGTTTAGCTATGCAATTCCGCTTTATGATAATTTCAGAGCATATCGGCAAATTGTGTTTCAATATTCGTTGCATATCATCGATAAACCCGGCGCGAAAGTCAGGCACAAAGCGTTCCTGTCCGACGGTAAACAAGACCCGCAACTCGACTTATTGAAAAGTTTGAAAAAAGACATCAAGAACCCCGACGGCACCTTTATCGTGTGGAACAAAACGTTTGAAATGACCCGAAATAAAGAGATGGGCGAAATGTATCCGGAATTTAAAGACTTGATGACAAAATTTAACGACAATATTTTCGATTTAATGACCATTTTCAGCACAAATCTCTATGTACATCACGAATTTAAAGGTCGTACATCGCTGAAAAAAGTTTTACCGGTATTTTTCAAGAAATTATCTTATAAAGATTTGAATATCAACCACGGACAGTTGGCTTCAATATCGTGGTACAAAATGATAAAAAACAATTTGCCCGAACCAGAAAAAAAGCAAATTGAAAAAGATTTACTTGATTACTGCTGTTTAGACACTTATGGGATGGTAAAAATGTATGAAGTTTTAGAGAGTGTAAATTAAATTACACAATTACAATGCTGTTTTCCAAATCAATACTCCGTTAATAATTTCTGCAACGTATTAAAAAACAATGAATCAGCATAAAAAAAGTGTCGTAAATATTTGGTTGAAAGCCTGAAAATCATTATCTTAGAGGATTTTTCCATAAATCTGTTCAAAATATGATTTTCGAGGCTATATTAAGCGTTAAAATATTGATATTCAATAATTTAATAATATTATCCGAATCAACCAAATTGTCAAAACCCCGCAGGGATTTCTTGGTCGAAATTATGCTCTTGTTTTTGGGCATCAAAGGCAAACTGAACTTTTTACAGTTCGGGCGCTTCGGTAAATTCGGCGAGCAAAGATACAGACAACAATACCTCTGCACGGAAAAACCTACGGGCAAGCGCGGACGCCCCAAAAAATTTGCCGGAAAAATCGACCTGAAAAACATTGATAAATCCTATTTTACGTTGCTTGATTCAAACGACGAATACACTGTATATGAGGCAATTGTAAATTCAAAAAGCCTTGAACAATCCATAAAATCGGTGTATGTGGAGCTAAAAAAAGTAACTAGTGATTTTAATTGTTTATTGTGATGGTTAGTGATATTTTTTTAGCAATAGTTAATGCTGTGGTGAAACCGCTTAGGTCGGTATATAATTTTCCGTCTTCGCAGGCATAATGTCCGTGCCCGACGGGATTCAGAAAATACTCTCCCGTAGTTTTTGTGTCAATAGTAACAGCATAAGCAACAGATGGTTGGCAGGAACTTTTGTAATGCTTATTGTCCGGAAACTTTGTACTGTTCCAATAGTCAATGAAATCCCGTGGTTGATTTATTTCCAAGTAAATGCGGTATTTTCCGTTTAGTGGTTTATCTGTTTTTACAACCAACTGAAAATCAGACTCCGGAGTAGCCCCTGTGTAGGCATCGGGGACAGGAGTTTCAGGTGTAGGCACATTAGAGCCGAATTTGTTTTGAACGTTTCTTTTGTGCAACCATACCGGCAATGTCGCCGGACGCAAGGCTTCACCTGAATTTTTGGACAACTCACCGTTTCCGGCATCGCCGTGCCCATAAACACCTGTAGCCAAAAACCGGGTTACATACAAAGTTTGAATGTAATTTCCGCTCCTGATGTCTCCGAGTTTAAGGCAAATTCAACTTTGTTCGTTTTTTTACTATCCGATTGTTTAGTATTTGAACACGAAACATAAGTAACTAAAATAAAACTTGTTACAGCAAAAAAAGCAAAATTAATTCTCATTTTCATAATGATATCTATTTGTTTTTGAAATAATTTTCCACAAAAGTAACTCAAAATCGTAATTTGTAAAAATTTATTTTGACGAAATTGATATATTTTTGTAATATTGTAAAAAATTTAACGATGAGTAAGTACGATTTTGTCAAACAATTGATTGACCTTGCCGAAGAATACGAAACAACGGAAGGTAAAACTCCTGCTGATATAGAAACCTTTGCTTTGTGGCTGACTTACAGGTCGGATACAAATCGAAAGAACGAAGGTTTAAAAAATAAAACCTATTCCGTTTCGGATGATTTCAATAAAGCCCAATCAGTAGAAGCTCACATAAGCCGGCAGGTTGGGGCGCTGTATAAATTTGCAAAACATTATACAAAAAAAATATTGCAAAACACACCCGTGAACTCAATTGATGAGTTTGGTTTTTTAGCAAGTTTAACAACACGTAAAGATTACTCCAAAACCGAACTTATTAATCAAAATTTGATTGAAATAACTTCGGGTACGGAAATCATAAAACGCTTGATAAAAAAAGGATATGCCTCCGAAACCAAAGACCCCGAAGACGGACGAGGTAAGCGAGTAGCTATCACACGGTTAGGACTTGGTATTGTGGTCGGTATTTTCAATAAAATGGGTGATGCCGCAAACATTATTGCCGGAAACTTAACCGATTTTGAGAAAAAACAACTCATAACCATTTTGTCTAAACTTGAACAATTCCATCACGAAATTCATGAGCATGACAGAAATTCGGAATTATCCGAGATTACAGAAAAATATTTGCAACCCAACGGAACGAGAAGCAAATAACAAACATTCCTTAGACAACGTAAAAACGACCGTAAAATCCGGTCGTTTTTTTGTTTAAGGCGGATATATTTTCACAAGATATAGTGTTTGTAAGAAAACGTTTAAATAGGGTCTGCTGAAAAACTCAAAAACAACCTGCACATATCATGTGTTTTCACCTGATATTTAAGGCTTTGAGGTGAAAACACCTCAAAGGTGCAATA
>DYOJ01000783.1 GCA_020720705.1 Acetofilamentum sp. | reverse complement strand
TAAGGCTAAAATGATGTGATTTTTTGCCCAAAACAGCTCGTTTTTCAAGATTCAATGTTAAGTAAACGCGCCTTTTTAGCGTATCTGATTTTCAGATATTTACATTATGCCGCATCGTGAAAAATATGTTGTAAAATACAAATCTTCATATTTAGTTAATGTTTTTTTAACTCAATTTCGAAAAAAGCTGCCGTATCTTTGCAATGTCAAAAGCTGACAAATCGTGTTCAACCAAAACAAAATATCGGAACATGATTTAATGTTTAAACTAAATTTTTAAAGATGAAAAAAGTAATGTTAGTGATACTTGTGGCAATTATGATTGCCAACATTGATGCAACGGCTCAGGTTAAGAGCGTGAATCAAAATTACGTTGTCACTACCGACGGTACGTATTATTTCGCAAAAGTTCGTTACGGACTTTCGGGTTTCTTGGTTGCAACAGACCAAAACGGCACGAAAAAAGTGTTCTCGAAAAACGAAGTAAAAGCTTACCAAAAAAACGGACGTTTGTTCGAGAGTGTTACATTTACGGGAAAATCGGCGCCTGAATTTGCCGAACTCGTTGCAAACCGAAACGGTGTAAAAGTTTACCGCAGCTCGAATGCAGATGTAACAAACAATGCCTATCTGTTTAAAGGTCAATCACAAATCATGCAAGTTTCGCAAGAAAATCTTGCTTACGTGTTAAACTTTTTGAACGATAACCAAGGCAAATAATTTAGACCCAACACTTGAATATTGTGATACGGTCGCCTCAGAAGTGGGGCGACCGTTTTTTTTTTAATTGCTTGAAAAAGAATCTATTGAAACATTTCGGTTTCTATCAAGGTTTTACAATTATAGTGATTTTAGTTGTAAGAACTAAAGACGGAGAACCACCTGTGCCATCTGAACCCCAATTTGACTCAATCTCGACATAATCCTTACCAAAATATCCATCTATTGTTTTGTATTTGAATCTATATTCGGATGAAATTGAATCACTTTCGATGAAACTGAAACTATAATTCGATGCTTGCTTTGTGATACCAGAACCATCTTCATCTCCAAAATATCCTAAACTATACACGAGTGTATCTTGGTTTCTGATTTCGAAAGATTCTAATTTTTCCTCGTATTTGGTTCTGTCGAAGATACAACCTGAAATTAACAAAATAACACTGAAAAGTCCAATTTTGCTCATGTTTTTATATAGTTTCAATTTAATAATTCTCAAACGGCAGCCACACTTTTTCTCTGTAATCTTCACGGTTGAAGCGTTTTGCATCGGCGGC
>DYOJ01000782.1 GCA_020720705.1 Acetofilamentum sp. | reverse complement strand
CTCATTATTTCAACTTTTCCAAAAAAAGTCGAATTTGCTCTTCGCCTTGCAATTCAGCACGAATTACATAGTTTTGGTCTATAAAATATGCCATCGGAGCACTTGTTACATAATAATATTCCCGAAAACGAGAATGATGTTCAATATCTGTAAATACGCCCCATGGCACAGGATTGTCTTTCATATATCGTTGAAGTTCCGGCAAGTTTTTTTCATTTGTATTTACAGCCACAACAGCAATTCGTGCATTTTCCAAGTGTTCAAAATGGACTCGTAAAGCTTCGGTTGCCTTCTTACAATGCCCACACGACGTACTCCAAAAATAAAGAAAAATCGCATCTTCCTCAATCTCATATAAACTGACAGAATCACCTGATAATGAAGCGAATTTAACATTCTTTGCAATCTCTCCTATAAATGAAGATTTAAAAATATCGCGCTGCTCCGTGATAATAGTTTCAAACTCCGGCGTAATGTCAGGTTTATGCCCGTTCAAAAAATAAGTGTCTGCTATATGAACGAATACTTTGTTCATGCCGGCTTTAAAATGCGTGCGATAAAAATTTAGAAAATAGCGCGTCAAATAATCATACATTTCTGTATCTTTTGAAACCTTGCTCAATAATCTGTCGTTTTCAAAGTTAATATAATCAGCCCCTTTATCAATGTGCCGTGCAATATGTGTGCGAACAATGTTCACAAAAAAAGGTGTCCGAATTAAGCCCGATTCTGATAAATCCACTCCTGACCACATATCTGTTTCATTAGCAGGTGCTTCAAGAGTTAGAAGTAATTTTGTCAAAAACGCGCTTGGATGTTCTGTTATAAAAGTTTCCTGCTTTACTTTCATGACAGAATCTAAGTTTTCAATTTTGTTCGATTTTTCGAGTGAGTCAAGTTTTGCATTTTTTTCAATGTCAGATATTTGTTTCCGTAAAATTAACATTTGTTTCTGATGTTCAAAGAACAATGAATTTTCTGTAGAACCCTTTACACGCATATTTTCGATTAATTGAACTGTATCTGTTTTTAATTCAAATACTTGCTCATCAGTAATCAATAAATCGAAAAAGGCGTTCGTAACCGAAAATGCAACTAAATAAATTCCGCGCGGCAGGTTTTCTTCGCCTTTAAAAACAACTTCGCCTTTTGCATTACTTTCTCGTTCTGAAACCACATATTGTTTATCTTCAAAATAATACGCAAACTGCACCTTTTGCGGCGGCAAATTTTTGATTTTCAAAGTAATGGTATATTGAGCAGAAAGTAAATTTGCAGTAAAAA
>DYOJ01000126.1:3328-6761 GCA_020720705.1 Acetofilamentum sp. | reverse complement strand
ACTACAACCTACATAAATTCAAATATTTACACGTTTTCTTACGAATACTATTTACGAATCGGTTACGACATCTAAAAACGGAGACCAAATTTGGGTTCAAACAACCCTCACTCCGATAATTGCGCACGACGGCTCAATTTCAAAACTGATTGCAATTGACAGCGACATTCGTAAACTTAAAACTGTTGAACAGGAACTACAAGCAAAAAACCTGAAAATTACGGAAAGTCTCCATTATGCGCAAACCATTCAAGCCGCCATTTTACCCTCAGAACAAAAAATCGGAAAACATCACGAACATTTCATCTTATATTATCCGAAAGACATCGTTTCGGGCGATTTTTATTGGTACGCCAAAACAGACAAATATGCTTTTTTTGCAGTGGCAGACTGCACCGGACACGGTGTTCCCGGGGCGTTTATGAGTATGATTGGGAACACTTTACTCAACCAAATTGTAAATGTAAGGCAAGAATTTGATACCGCAAAAATTTTAGAACGACTTGATGAACTGGTTATCAAATCATTAAGACAAAAGAAAAGTGAAAATAATGACGGCATGGATATTGTAATTTGTAGGTTGCAAACTGAGCAAGAGCACATTACATTGCAATATACCGGAGCAAAACGCCCGTTGTATCGTTTCAACTCACAAACTTCTGAAATTGAGGTATATAAAGCAGACAGAAGATCTATCGGCGGAACTCAACGCAAACAAAATCGAGTGGAATTTACCGTACTAGTGTCATGTCAAGCTTCAAATGACGCTACATTGTCCTACGGACGAATGCAGGTCAGTAGAGACTTTCCATCGTCCGATAGGACATGGAAACGTCAGAAGAGACTTGACATGACACCAGAAACCGTATTGCAGAAAGGTGATATGATATATCTTACAACCGATGGGTTTTCAGACCAAAACAACACAGAGCGTATCAAATTCGGGACTTCACGACTGCTTGATATTATTAAAAATATAGCGACACAATCGCCTGAAATTCAGAATAATGTCCTTACAAAAGAACTTGAAACATGGATGCAGAACTCAATGCAACGAGATGATATCACTGTTTTCGGAATCAAGATTTAATCCGATGACGCTCGGCAAGCACAGTTTCGATATCTTCAAAATGTATTCCTTTGTATTTCAATAAGATAAGATAGTGAAAAAGCAAATCGGCAGCTTCATTCACAAACAAATTCTCATTTGAATCTTTTGCCTCAATAACCAATTCTACTGCCTCCTCTCCTACTTTCTGTGCAATTTTATTAACTCCTTTTGAGTATAGCTTTTTGGTATATGAGGATTCGTCTCCGCTTGTAATACGCTCATTGATAATATCTTCCAACTTATACACAAAACCTTTATCTGTTTCTTCGGCAAAGCAAGAGGTAGAACCTGTATGGCAGGTTGCACCCATAGGTTGGGCTTTAACCAAAATGGTATCGCGGTCGCAATCAATTTGTATATCTTTAACATACAAATAATTACCTGAAGTTTCTCCCTTTGTCCAAAGTCTCATTTTTGAACGGCTGAAAAAAGTTACAAGCCCTTCTGATTTTGTTTTTTCGTACGCCTCAGCGTTCATGTAACCAAGCATCAACACTTGTAAAGTATTGACATCCTGAATTATTACCGGCACTAAGCCTCCCGATTTATCGAAATCAATATCCATAGTATAATAATAGTATAATAATATTATGCACGATTATCAAAAAATTGTGCAATTGTTGTAAAAATCTGATAAATTTGAAGTGCAAAAATAATCATTTTTTGATGTTTGAATGAAAGTAATAACTTTGACGAGTTAAAAATGCAGACGGATTTAAAAATCAATCACAATTTTTGGAAAAACATTACAAAATCTTCGTAAAAAATTCACAATGAGCATACAATTTGAACTCACCCTTCCACAATATCGCAGAGGGATACATTTGATAACGGATATTATCGAAAACTCACTGAAAGACCGAGCAGTAACAGAAACAGGGTTACTCTCTATTTTTGTAAAACACACTTCAGCAGGAATTTGTATCAATGAAAATGCTGACCCTTCGGTTCGTACGGATTTAACAAACTTTCTCAACGCCCTCGCCCCCGATAACTCCAAACTATACACGCATACAGAGGAAGGAGCAGACGATATGCCCTCGCACATCAAAACAGTATTGGTCGGAAATTCAATAAGCGTTCCGCTAAATCGCGGAAAAATGAATCTCGGGATTTGGCAAGGAATTTATTTCCTTGAAAATCGAAACAAGGCAACTAATCGCAATCTTGTTTTAACAGTAATATTCTAAGATTAAATACGTTACGTTTAATAATCTAAACATTCATCATTTTTTTAAACATAATTATCAAAAAAATTTGTCAGTATTGCAAATAATGTTTAATTTAGCGTATTCAATTTGAGTATAGTTTTAAGACAGAAATACCTCAAGAATACCTCATAAATACATCACGCATAAAAGCAAAAATCATGGAAAAAAAAGTCAAGAACGATATTATTCTTATCCCAACGGATTTTTCGGAAGTATGTCAGAATGCAATAGAGCACGGCTTAGCAGTTGCAAGAATATTAAAATATCGCGTGTTTTTGTTGCACGTTATTAATGAGAATACTACAAAATATTTGGACGACGAAAATTTGACTCGCGAATCCATTGTGGAGCGGTTAGACAAAATGTCGCAACAATACTCAAAAGAATATGACGTTCAAGTGGAATATCTTGTTAAGAGCGGAAATTTATTTGAGAAAATAGAAGATGTAAATGAAAAGCTCGGAGCAAAATTTATTATTCTGGGTACGCACGGCAAAGTCGGTTTCCAAAAAATTACCGGAAGTTATGTGCTCAAGGTGGTAACCATGACAAACACTCCGACAATTATTGTCCAAAAACGCTCATTCAAAGAAGGTTACAAAAATATTGTTTTCCCGATAACCGCACAAACCGAAGACCGTCAAAAAGTTGTAGTTGCTATAAATATCGCCAAAACATTTAATGCGACCTTACATTTAATTCCAAAATTTGAGTCTGAGAAATTCTACAAAACTCGAATCATGAATGTAACCAAACAAATTAAAACAATTTTTGAAGAATACAAAGTAAAATACGTGGACAAAGTTACCGAACCCGGAGCCGGTAATTTTGCAAAACAAGTTATTGACTACGCAGTTGAGCACGAAGCAGAATTAATTATGACATTGGTTGACCAGGAAAAAGGTCTGTTTTTCTCTTCATGGGACGAGCAAATAATATACAACTCATCGCAAATACCCGTTGTTTGCATCAATCCTGTTGATATTAAAATAGGCTCGGTAGGATATTAACACTTGAAAAATATCAATCATAAAAAAGCACCTCTGTAGGTGTTTTTTTTATTGTTTAAAAATTCATCACCGACAGGTCTCAGAAATAAGAATAAATTAAA
>DYOJ01000126.1:0-3228 GCA_020720705.1 Acetofilamentum sp. | reverse complement strand
TTTTATTGTTTAAAAATTCATCACCGACAGGTCTCAGAAATAAGAATAAATTAAAATTAATTCATAAAATTAAAAAATTATATATACCTTCGCAGAAGATTCACGAAGTTAAGACAAGTCAAATTCGCTTGTCATTTTTTTGATTTTTATATATGGAAAATTTAACAGAAAACCAATTATCTCAACAAGCCGAGTATTCGGCAAGCAACATTCAGGTTCTCGAAGGTTTAGAAGCTGTGCGCAAACGCCCTTCAATGTACATAGGCGATGTGGGTGAACGCGGATTGCATCACCTTGTTTATGAAGTTGTTGATAATTCTATTGACGAAGCTCTTGCCGGGCATTGTAACAATATTTTAGTCGAGATACACCCCAACAACTCGATATCTGTTACCGATGACGGACGCGGTATTCCCGTAGATTTTCATGAAAAAGAAGGAAAATCAGCTCTCGAAGTCGTATTAACGGTACTGCATGCCGGCGGAAAATTTGACAAAGACAGCTACAAAGTATCCGGAGGTTTACACGGCGTGGGGGTTTCGTGCGTAAATGCACTTTCAACTCAACTCATAGCAGAAATCTACAGAAACGGAAATATCTACTCCCAAGAATTTTGTATCGGAGCACCTGTTACCGAGCTTAAAATTATCGGTAAAACAGATAAGTCAGGGACAAAAATAACCTTTTTACCCGATGCAAGTATCTTTAACACAACGGAATATAAATACGATATTCTTGCTACTCGCATGCGCGAACTATCCTTTTTGAATCGCGGAATACACATCGAATTAATTGATTTTCGTCAAAAAGATGAAAATACAGGAGAGCCGAAACACGAAACGTTCCATTCCGAAGAAGGATTGAAGGAATTTGTCGAATATCTGGACCAAACCCGAGTAAAACTTATCCAAAAAACGATACACATCGTTACCGAAAAAAATGATGTACCGGTTGAAATAGCTTTGCAATACAACGATTCCTTCAACGAGAATGTTCATTCTTATGTAAACAATATCAATACACATGAAGGCGGAACGCACCTCACAGGTTTTCGGCGCGGTTTGACACGAACGTTGAAAACTTATGCCGAAACATCGGGAATGCTCAACAAATTAAAATTTGCAATCAGCGGAGACGACTTTCGAGAAGGACTGACAGCCGTAATTTCCGTCAAAGTACAAGAACCACAGTTTGAGGGACAAACAAAAACAAAACTCGGAAACTCAGACATCAGTTTGGTTGTGGATAAAGCTGTCAGCGAAATGATTGGGAATTATTTGGAAGAGAATCCGAATGATGCCCGAATTATTGTAAACAAAGTTATCCTTGCCGCACAAGCACGCCACGCTGCAAGGAATGCACGCGAACTTGTGCAACGTAAAAGTGTAATGTCGGGTGCAGGATTGCCGGGAAAACTTGCTGATTGCTCCGAACGTGACCCAAAACTTTGTGAGATATTTCTCGTAGAGGGAGATTCCGCAGGCGGAACCGCAAAACAAGGACGCGACCGTAAGTTTCAGGCAATCATGCCTTTGCGCGGTAAAATTTTGAATGTTGAAAAAGCAATGCAACACAAAGTACTTGATAACGAAGAAATCCGAAATATTTATACGGCACTTGGCGTAAGCATCGGAACAGAGGAAGACAGCAAGGCTTTGAATATGGACAAGATAAGATACCATAAAGTTATTATTATGACCGATGCCGATGTGGACGGAAGCCATATCAGCACACTTATTATGACCTTCTTTTTCAGATACATGCGTGAAGTTATTGAGCATGGTTATCTCTATATCGCCACACCCCCACTCTATTTGGTAAAAAAAGGCAAACAACAAAAATACTGTTGGTCTGAAAAAGACCGTTTGGCTGCTGTTGAAGAATTTACCGGACCCGGAATGCACATCCAACGTTACAAAGGTCTCGGAGAAATGAACGCCGAGCAACTTTGGGACACTACAATGGACCCTGACACCCGTACCTTACAACGTGTTACCATTGATAACGGTGCCGAAGCTGACCGTATTTTCTCAATGCTGATGGGAGACGATGTTCCGCCTCGCCGGCAATTTATAGAAGAAAATGCAACGTATGCAAAAATAGATGCTTAGAAAAACAATCAGCCAAAGACACAAATCTTTGGCTGACTTTTTATATTGTCATTCAAATAGTTATGAAGCAAGAAACGTTCACTGTGCAGTGGCATTTGACAGACAGTTGCAATTACCGTTGTAAACACTGTTACCAAAGTTCATACACGGACAATACAATAACAACAGAAAAAGCAACTCAATATTTAGTTGAATTTCAGAAGCTTATAGCCGAACTATCTATCCGAAAAGAATCAAAATATCGCTTACACATCAATTTTACAGGCGGCGAACCAATGCTGATAAAACATCTGCCTGAAATTTTGGAAGAAGTCCGAAAAATTGGAAATATCAGTTTTGGAATTTTATCAAACGGCTATTTGCCGAGTGATTCTATATTATTGAAAATTAAACAATTAAAACCTGCATTTGTTCAATTGAGTTTAGAAGGTTCTAAACAGATGAATGATTCAATTCGCGGAAAAAATGCAACTGAAGAACTTTCGAATGCCGTAAAAACATATCATAAACTTGCGATAAAAGTGATGATTTCTTTTACCGCTAACTCACTCAATTACATGCAATTACCTGATGCCGTACGTATAGCTCGACATCTAAAAGTGTTTAAAATTTGGACAGACAGGTACCTGCCGATAAGCCCTAAAGATGAATTGACTCTTAACCCGAAACAAGCAGACGAATATTTCCGATTGATACGTAAATTACAGAAATCCAATTGGTTATATCCTTTTTCAAAAACAAAAATTTCGTCCGAACGTGCTCTACAATTTCTGTATTCGGGAGGCGAGCCATACAAGTGCAAAGCCGGAAAATCATTGCTAACCGTTATGCCTGACGGAACAGTGTATCCGTGTCGAAGACTTCCGATTGAAATCGGAAATTTGAATCACGAAAGTTTGATACAAATATATGATAATCAGAATTCTATATCAGATTTACATAATACTGACAGTTTATCATCCGAGTGTAAGTCATGTTTCTACAAAACAACTTGTGCAGGAGGATTGCGTTGCTTATCGTATTTTAAAACAGGTACTTATTTATCAAAAGACCCTGATTGCAGACTATAAAAAAACATTGACGACGTAAAAACATCGGCAATGTTGAAAACAAATAA
>DYOJ01000125.1 GCA_020720705.1 Acetofilamentum sp. | reverse complement strand
AATTTCAATCGAATTGCCACCGGATTTCAAAAAGTTTTATATTCAATAAATTAAATAATTTTCACATTTCCAAATTAACACATTCTCAGTATAGTTACTTTAAACTAAAATTGTAAGTCAAAGCCGGAACAATTCGGAACAAAGCTAAGCGCACAGCTTCCATTTGAGAGGGGTCGCTCTCCTTGGTTCGAAACGAAATATCGTAGGCATTTTTTCGTGCATATACGTTGTAGGCAGACAAGTTCCAACTTGATTCCCAACGTTTTCGCTCTTTATTTTTTAATGTAATCCCGACATCTGCTCGGTGATAATTCGGCATGCGATAGCCGTTTCGTTCGGTGTAAAGGTTAATCATGTATCCGTCCACCAAGTAACGCCCCGACGGGAATGTTACAGCATCGCCGGTGTAAAACACCCAAGTTGCCGAAACACTTAATCGTTTACCAATCTGATACATACCGACTACAGCAAGGTCATGTATTCTGTCTTGCCGAGCCGGATAAGGATTGCCGTAATTGAGTCCGGCAAACTCACGCATTGTTCTGGAAAGTGTGTAACTTATCCAACCGGTAAGCGCTCCTTTTCGTTTTTTAACATAAAACTCGGCACCGTAAGAATAACCTGTTCCTTCAAGTATTTCGGCTTCGAGATATTGGTTTAACATCACATTTGCACCATCCCGAAAATCAATCGTACTGATAATATCTTTGTAATACACCTCAAAAGAACTTTCGTAAGTGTTGTCATAAAAATTCCGATAATAGCCGACTGAAAACAAGTCTGCAATGCCGGGTGCAATTTGTTTAGTTGCCGGATACCAAACATCAGTCGGACTTGATGCCGTTGAATTTTGTAATAAGTGCAAATATTGTCTGTTTCTTGTATATGAAGCCTTTACAGAATGTTTCGGGTTAAAAGTGTAGTTGATATTTGCTCGGGGTTCAAATCCGGCGTAGGTTTGCATAATTTCGTTTGTATCATATTCAACAGAATCTACGGGTGTTTGAAAATCGTTGAACTGATACACTTTACCCGGACCGAGAACAATAAAATTGCTGTATCGAATACCGTAAGTAAGATTCAGATTTTTTGAGATTTTCCACTCGTGCGAAATATAAGCTGCGGTTTCAACGGCATATTTATCGTCCACAAAAATATCGTTAAACTCATCGGTGCCTTCCACATCCACCTCGCCGGGCTTGAATGTATGATGAATAGCATTTGTTCCGAATCGTAAAACATTATCGGAATTGATGAAAACTTGGAAATCCTCCTTCCAATTCCAATCTGTGATATGTGACTTTATCCAAAAAGTACCGAAACCTTTAAAAGCAAAACCGATTTTGTAATCGTAATCGCTGTATATCAGGGTTGAATTTAAAAAAAGTTTCTCGTTAAATAAATGATTCCAACGAACTGTTCCTGTGGCATTTCCCCAATTCATATTAAGAATTTCATTGAAAGAGAAAACATCGCGTCCGAAATACCCGGAGGCATACAATCGGTTGTTTTCGTTGATTTTATAGTTAGCTTTTAGATTAAAATCGTAAAAATACAGCGTGCTGTTTCTTTGTTCTTTCTTCTTGGCAAAAATTAGAAACAAGTCGGCGTAGGTGCGTCTTCCGGATACCATAAACGAGCCTTTATCTTTCACTATCGGACCTTCGAGCATCAAACGCGAAGCTATCATCCCTACCCCACCCGTTGCTTTGTATTTTTTGGTGTTACCTTCGTTCATCGTAATATCCAAAACCGACGACAATCTTCCGCCGTACTGCGCAGGCGCTGTGCCTTTATAGAGTTTCATGTCTTTGACGGCATCCGAATTAAAGACCGAAAAAAAACCGAGTAAGTGAGATGCGTTGTAAACCGGAGCCTCATCCAATAAAATTAGATTTTCGTCCGTTCCGCCTCCTCGCACATAGAAACCGCTTCCGCCTTCGCCGGCAGTTTTTACGCCGGGTAACAACTGAATGGTTTTCAAGATGTCTTTTTCGCCAAACAGTACAGGCACAATTTCAATATCCTTTGGGTCAATATTGGTAACACCTGTCTCGGAGGAGCTGACATTTTTATTTTCGCCTTCGGCAGATACTGTTACGGCTTCTATTTCACTGGAAGTTTCAGAAAGTTCGACATCAATACGCACCGATTCTTTTAGTTGTATCTCTTTTTCTATTTCGTTGAATCCCATATATCTGTATATCAACGTATAATTTCCCATAGGGAGTGATAAAGCATAGTATCCGTAGTGATTTGTTACAACGCCGTCTGTACTACCTTTGACAATTATATAAGCTCCGATAATAGCTTCGCCTGTTTCGGCGGAACTGACTGTTCCGCTTATTGTAAGGTTCTTATCCAAAGAATTTTGGGCATTCAAATTTGGAATAACAGCAAAAAATATAAGAATAAGTATTAAACTTCGTAATTTATTCAAAGAATTATTATTAAACATTTAGATTAAATTAGATTTAAGACATCAGATTACAGAAAATTGATAGTAACTAATTGAAATTAAGCAATTTAAGATATATTCATTTTCAAATCATTTCGGTGGATGTTTTCCTGAATTGGCTAATAAATTTCTTAGATTTTGTAATTCAATGCGATTTAATTTTAATACGTCAATCGTTGCTCGTCCTATTGCAGTTATTCCTATCATTTCCGCTCCATCATCGCTCCATTTGAAATTATCTGACCATCCATGTTTTCGTGGATTAAATAAATCAACAATTTCATCTGTCAACTTATCTAATCCGTTAATTTTATTATATTTATAGTTATTACAACCTTGACAAGATAATGCTAAATTTTCTTCTGTTGTTTCTCCGGTTTTACTTTTCGGGATAATATGTTCTACCGCAAAAGGTTGCGGTGATATATTTGCAGGACTTTTACAATATTCACATAAACCATCGGCTCGCTTAATTATTATTTTTTTCAGTTTGTTAAGCGACATATAATTTTGGCTTTAACTGTAATTGTTCGATAATATCATCAAGCGACAAATTTTTTAACCTCGCTAATTCTAATAAATATTCCAATCTTTTTACTCCTAAATTTTCCATGTATGAAGTTAATTCGAGTAATTCTTGATATTCACTTTCATTTAGTGATTCGTTATTTCGTTTTTTTACCAAAAAATTGTATCGTTTTTGAATTACGGAAGGTGCACCTGAATTTATTTTTCTAAGTAATTCAGTTTCATTTTGAGTTAAAACTGTCGGTAATTTTTTTCGTCTCAAAAGTATAATTTCCTGCATTACTTGGTCTAATTCAATCACATTCAAAATTGATAATGATTGGTATATATTGTTCAACTGCTGATTGTGAATTAATGTATTCATATTTTTAAAATATTTATAGTATTTATATCAATACTTCGTTAGATTTTAGAATTTAGATGTTAGACATTAGACTCAAATCGCTTAATTCCAATTAGTTACAATCATACTCTTATTCGAGAAATTTTCTTATCTAATTTACAATAAATCAATATCTTACAAAAAATATTAACGGAGTATTGTATATTGAACCGAATATAAATTGTTACTTATTTGATTTTTAAAATGTAGATTTACACTGTTTTATATTCTGTTGTCTGTATTCTGACGTCTTAAATCTAATGTTTTGATAATGCAAAGTTAAGCAATAGTTTTGAAATTAGCATTATCGTCAATATTCCAAAAAACATCAAAAATATTGCTATAGAAGAAATTAATTATCATAAACGTAAAATTTCGGTTAATAGGCTTCGTTTAATATTGATAAAACATCACTTTCGGATAAATCTTTCGGATTAGGCAACATTGCGCCGTCATTCACAGCCATTTCTGCAATTTTCTTAAAATCGGCACGTTTTACTCCGGCTTGATTTAATTTTACAGGCATAGCGCACAACTTTGATAATCTGTAATTTAGCAACAACACCTCTTCGATAAATTTTCGTGCCCGCAGCGTAGGTTTTGTATTTGCATAGATTTCTGCACCGGCAAGCGGCAACAAAAGTTCGGCATACAGGTGTCCGATGGTATCTAAATTAAATTTCATCACATAAGGCAACAGAATAGCCATGGCATTTCCGTGATGCACATGCGCCACGGCACCGCAGGCATGTCCGATGGCATGCACCGCCCCGACCATTGAATTTGAAAACGCCACACCTGCCATAAGTGAGGCATTTGCCATGGCAAATCGCGCAGATGTGTCTTGTCCGGAACTCACAGCCTTTTCTAAATTATTTGAAATCAATGATATTGCGGACCAAGCAAACGCATCGCTCATCGGATTTTTTTGCAAACATGTGTAGGCTTCAACGGCATGCGTCAAAGCGTCCATACCGGTGGTTGCGGTAAGTCTTGGCGGAAGCGAGATGGTCATTTTCGGGTCTAAAACTGCAACCGAAGGCAGAAGCAGACGAGAGGTAAACGGGAGTTTTACACCTTTTTCAGTGTCAGAGATAACGGCAACGAGTGTTACTTCGGAGCCGGTTCCTGCGGTGGTCGGAACAACGATTAAGGGTTTCGGGCGAGCGGATAATCTGTCAGCTCCGACAAATTTTCTCAAATCCTTTTCGTTTTCCGAGACCACAATATTGACCGCCTTTGCCGTATCAATCGCAGAACCTCCTCCAACGGCAATGATACTGTCGCAATTGTTCTCAATAAATAAATCGGCAATACGGTTTACAACCGTAACCGATGAATCCGAAGGTGTTTCGTCAAACACAAGTCCGATGGTAATGTCCGAATTTTTAAACCCGTTCAAAACGTGGTCTAACAATCCGGCATTACTGACGCCTTTGTCCGTAATTACGGCAGGGCGTGCAGCTTGCAGTCGTTTAAGTTCAGCCGGCAGTGTACGCAAAGCATCTTCTCCGGCATTAATTTTTACGGGATTTTGAAATTCGTAGTATCGCGGAATTGTCATAAAGCAAGTGATTTATTTTCCGAACAACATTCCTTTGGTCAAAATATGCAAACGGTTGAATTGCTTTTGGAGTGTCATTACGGGTGAACGTTTGAGTATATTTTTGTTTAAAAATTTAGGAAATAAATAGCCTTCAATAATGTATATCAGTCGAATAAGCCGCATGGAGTCGGGTATATTTCCGATGACCGATATTTTATTTTCGGCAAATACATGATGTGCGCCTGCTTGCGTGGTTATCATTTTAAAGGCGGTTTCCAAATCTTGAATTTCGACAATCAAATCGGCATTCGAACATTTTTCATTGCCTAAAAATTTCAGTATCCGACCTTGTTTTTGCATCACGAGGCTTGGTCCGGTATGTTTAACATCCATGCTAAACGTAAAACCTTCGTTCCAAGCAGACGCTTCTGCAATTACTTCGTTTTCAAAGTGTGATGCCGATTGTAATGCTCTGCCGAGTGCCATAAAACCAACTTTTACGGCATGGTATTTTAAGTCTTCGCGTTGAGGTTCTATATCTGTTCTAATAGCCATACTTTATTATTATTGAGAAATCATTAGCAAAATTTATATTGATACATTATAAAAAATAAACATTGTCAGAAGAAATATGAAGAAATTACGAACTTATCAAAATACCTAACATTCAACTGTAACCCATCAACGGTCAATAAGCGTCATTAACAAAGTCTTTCAATTTAGCACTTCGGTACGTAAAAAGCACCAAAGTATGAAGTTGGCACATAAGCCGGCAATTATCGGCTACCTTATGTTGAGGCAATTTTTTATCATTATCTTCCAAATTATCAATATCTTATTTGTATTATTGTAATATCATTTTTAAGAATTGGTCGAAAAGCATTATCCTTTTAAATCCTTTTTTAGTCAATCCTTTGAATAATTTTTCATCTCTGGTTAATAATGTCAAATCGTATTCTAACGATAAAGCAATAAACCAAACATCATTGAAATCAATGTCTTTTGTCAAATCAGTTGCTTTTTTTATATTTTCTTCACATACAACGTATCTTGGTAAAACTGTTATTTTTGATAAAATCTGGTTTGTATATTCAATCAACTGATTTCGTTCAAGTTTTGATTTATTAAATATTGTATCTTTATATTCATCAATTTCTTTGAATATATAATCAATTGTAACAAATTTATTAAATATCACAATCGGTTTGTAACCGGATTTTCCACTGATGAGAATGCTCATTAAGATATTTGTATCAAGAATATAATCAAACATTTGCGTAAACTTTTATGTATTGGCTATATCTATCGTTTATAAATGCACTTTTTTTTGCAGTTATCCAATTTTTATCGCCGGTTAAATTATCTTTTTCATAATCTTTTAAAATATCACTTGCTGCTGCTTTTAAAATAGTTTGTGTGATAAATAATTGCAAATATTGTTCAATCGTCTGCTTTCCCAAAATCTGAACAATTTCATCTTCAATTTTTATTATAAATTCTGACATTTTTATATTTTTAAGTTTTTACAAATTTAATCAATTTACTTCAAAGTAGAATTTTTAAGATATTATATTTTTTAATTCATTTTTTTTTCGTTGTTTAATTTTATATAGAAAAATCAAAATCATAGGAACAATCCAAAATAAAAAGCAACTCAATAATAAATTTTTCACATAAGTTCCATGATTTGGGAAATAATTTCCACTTAACCAAAATTGTTCATCATAAACTATTGGGAAACCAATTTTATATTGATAATCATTAAATTTCAAAGCACCATTTATTAATCCTATGAACGTGTATTAATTCTACTTTACGAAGTTATGCAGGCAAAAGAAAAGCGTGGACGCTTATTGCATTTTCTATTTGCGTTTAGCGTCCA
>DYOJ01000124.1:2169-6801 GCA_020720705.1 Acetofilamentum sp. | reverse complement strand
CTTATTTGTCTCATGTGTATTTTATTTTTAGATTGAATAATAATCAGGATTTATTTTGTAAGGATGTTTTGAAATCATGCTGTTGTAAAATCGGTTGTCTCCGGTAACTTCTGTGCCAAGCCAAAACGGTTTTTCAAATTCTTCTTCTTCCGAACTGAGTTCTATTTCGCAAATTTCCAAACCTTCATTTTCTGTTTGAAAAATGTCAATCTCGAATACATGTGTTCCGTTGCTGAATTCGTAGCGCATTTTTTCAATTTTGCCCGGTTCGCAAATTTGCAACAATTCTTCCGCGCGTTGCACAGGTATCTCAAACTCATACTCATAACGGCTAAGTCCGGAAGCGTTACTTAAACCCTTGATAGTTAAAAATCCTTTTTCACCTTTGATACGTACACGCACTGTTCGTTCGGGAACCGAAGACAGAAAACCTTGAACAATCCGAGTTCCGTGAAGGGTTTTTACAATAGATTTGTCTCGAAGTAAAAACTTCCGTTCAATTTCGTGAGGCATTATTTATAGCTTTAATTCGTTGATATAGTGTTGGATGCGAAAAATAAATTCTTACATATAACGGATGCGGAGTCAAATTACTCAAATGTTTTTTCGACATTTTTTTTAAGCCGGAAATCAGCGGCGCGCCCAAATTATGCTTAACAGCAAAGTTATCGGCGGCATATTCATTTTTTTGTGAAATATAATTCATTAAAATTCCGACAACTAAACTTAGCGGACTGTAAAGTATTCCGAAACCAATCGCGCTTATATGAAAACTTACGGTTTCTGTTCCTAAGGCTAAGGCTATCTGTTTATTGCCGACAAATAGTGAAAAGATATAAAGTAAAATTCCGGTTTGCAAAATTCCCGTTAGAAATCCGATAAGTGTATGTTTCTTTTTATAATGTCCTATTTCATGTGCCAAAACTGCCAGAATTTCCTCTGAGTCAAGGTCTTGGATAAGTGTATCGTAAAGCACAATTCTCTTTTTTTTACCAAATCCCGTAAAATATGCGTTGGCTTTTGTGGAGCGTTTTGAGCCGTCAATAACGTAAATGTTCTTTATTTCAAACCCGACATTTTGTCCGAATTGTTCAATTTTGTTACGCAGTTCGCCGTCCGGAAGCGGCGTTTGTTTATTGAAAAGCGGAACAATAATGTTGGAATAAAACAGTGTCATGAGCAACATTACAACCGTAACAGTAATCCAAGCGTAAATCCAAAAGTCAGTTTGTGTTTTTTCAAAAATCCACATTACGAACCACAAAAGTGCACCTCCTAAAATTGCGCTCAATAGTAAACTTTTTACTAAATCTGAAACAAATAGTTTAGGCGACATTTTGTTAAACCCAAATTTTTGCTCTATTACAAATGTATCATATATTGAAAAAGGTAAATTCAAAAGTCCCGATGCGCCGGCTAAAATTCCGAAAAAGAGAAGTCCTATAACAGATTCTGACTGCGATAAAGACCTTGCAAATTCGTCCACAACGGCAAAACCGCTAAATATAAGCAACAAAATCGTAGCTGTTGTATCTAAAACTGTGTTGAACGTTGAAACTTTTGAATTTTCGTGCTCATATTTCTGCGATTTTATGTAAGCCTCATTGTCATATATGTCCGACAATTCGTATGGAATATTTTTATTAAAATATGACGCATTTAACTTTTGAAGTGTAAAAGTTACAATTGTTCCAAAAATTATGATAATTAGAAAAGCTGTGAACATTTTTTTTTCTTACAAAAATAATAAAATGTTTGGATTTCTGCAATCAAATCTCTTTTATTCGTAATATTGTCTTATTGTTTCGTTTTCTGTTACAATGATTTTATATTTTCCATTTCACGCAAATGAATTTAGGAATTACAGTTTTGTTTGTGTTTAAATTTTTGTTTGGGTTTAAAAAGTGTTTTATGAATAATACAATACGTCTCATGTTCCAATTTTTCTGTATAACTGTTGCCTTTGCATCTTGCGGTGGTAATACAGAAGTTCAAAGTGATAGTATTGCACATCAAGTTTCAGCAAATCAGAACAATGTTACAAAAGTAAACAATACAAAAAACACTAAATCAGAACCTAAAACAGTATATTCTTCTGCTACTTTAATATTCTTTATGCCTGATTTTAAGGAAATTGAAGACATGAAGCGTCATAACGATGCAACATTGCAATACCAACTTGAATTTCTTTTTAAAGATTTTAAAGAAAATGCCTTGTTTGTAAAACAAACATTACAAACCGAACGTTTCTCTGTTGATATGAGTACTTCAAAAGTGTTTTTCTTTACAGATAAAGACGGAAAACAGACAAAAATCGACATTTCAGAGCGCAATATGCTTATGGGGCAAATTTTTTATTCCCCGGTTGATTCAATTCTGATTATCGACGGTCAGTTGTCGAGTAGTGAACTGAGAACACAAATTCAAACGTATTTTAAAATTGAAAATCTTTACTTGCCAAAAATTGAACAAGAATTGGAATTAGATAGTTTACATTTAGATACAATTGTAAACAATTGACTTTCAGTAAAGTATGATTTACTTTATTTGGTTTGGCACGCAAATTGATTTACTATTTTTACTCAAACACACATTTTACTCAAGTTAAACGTAAATTTTAGGAATTATGAAAAAGTTGTTAGTTTTTGCAGTTTTTGGGCTTTTCAGCCTTGTTACTGTCGCTCAAAATCACGGACATGGCAATGGACACGGAAGCGGAACAGGCGGATACGGCGGTGGTGCGCGAGATTCCGAACTCGTTCTGAGACTTTGGGACGATTCAAATTTCACGGTCGTTTTTGATCATAGTGTTTACAGTGCGCCGACTTCAGTGTTTCGCTTAGACAATGTTGAGCCGGGAGTTCACAGACTTATCGTTAAACAGAGCGAATACGGGCGTTATGGCGAAGTTGTAAATATCTTGTACAGAGGCGATATCAGAATTCCGGACAGAACGAAAGTGGTTGCCGGAATAAATCGCAATTTCAATTTAGAAATTGTGAAAGAAGAATATCTCGGCGGTTCATACAGTTCGGGCGACAATTATGGAGGCTACTGCGATTCGCACAGCGGAGGCGGGTATTATGCAAAACCTCCGTTGGATATAAACGATTTAAAAATTACTTTACAAAATGCCGGGTTCGAAAGCGACAGAAAAATGATTGCTGAGCAAGCAGTTGCGATGCACAGCATTATCACCGATGATGTTTTTCAAATCATGCTCACTTTCGGATTTGAGTCTTCAAAATTAGACTTTGCAAAATTTGCATATCCGCATTGTGAAGACAAACAAAATTACTACCGCGTAAACGATGCTTTTTCGTTCAGCAGCAGCATTCGTGAACTTAACGATTATATTCTTGGCTATGGTCGCCGTGGCGGAAGTTATCAATATTATGATTACAAAAGACATTAGTATTTGTAATGCACAAAAAATCATTAGTTTATGATTTTTTTGAAAATCCTGTTGCAGCTATCGGGTTTTTCAGTTTATATCAAACCCAATAAAGAGGATTACATTTTTGAAGTATAAAATAAAGATTATCAATAATTTATATTCTGTTGCCTGTAATCTGATGTCTTAAATTTAATATAAAATATTTTTGGAAAGGAGTTTCATTTATGAGACTCCTTTTTTTTGTGGAAAATGTTTAAACGAGCATCTTTCTTTTACAATCATTCAAATTTTAAATGTATGAAAACGAAACTATTTCTCGCAGCACTAACTGTTTTTATATTTGTAAACAGTCATGTAAAGTCGCAAAATGCCGACGGCACAAGTATTCAGGTCGCATTGCTTCTTGATACCAGCAACAGTATGGACGGACTGATAGACCAAGCCAAAACCGAACTCTGGTCTGTTGTCAACGAACTTGCAAAGGCTCAATATCAGAACCAAGCAACTTCATTGCAAATTGCTCTGTATGAATACGGTAACGATAAGTTGGAAGTAAACGACGGGTATATGAGACGTGTTGTGGATTTTTCAACGGACTTAGATTTAATTTCAGAACAATTGTTTGCGTTAAAAACAGACGGCGGTTACGAGTATTGCGGACAAGTGATAGATAAATCTGTTTCGGATTTGAAATGGAGTACATCTGACAGAGATTTGAAAATTATTTTTATTGCAGGAAATGAGGAGTTTACACAAGGCACGATTGATTACAAAATGTCGTGTAAAAATGCAAAAAGTAAAGGAATTATCGTAAATTCAATTTTTTGCGGCGATGTGGAGGAAGGTATTCGCTATTTTTGGAAAGACGGCGCACAACTTGCAGACGGCGCATACTTGAACATAAATCAATCTGTAACTGCAACTTATATTGAATCCCCTTTTGATGAAGAGATTATGAAATTAGGCGTTGAGTTGAACAAAACCTACATTGCTTATGGCGGCGAAGGTGAAGAACGCAGTGTTCGCCAAGAAGCGCAAGACAGCAATGCAGCCGGAAGCAGTCGAGGAGTTGCTGTAAACCGCGCACTGTCTAAGAGTTCGCACGTGTATAAGAATTCGGAGTGGGACTTGGTGGACGCGGTTGATGATAAAAAAGTAAGTATTGAAAAATTATCAAAAAATGATTTGCCGGAAGAAATGAAAAACATGAGCAAAGAAGAAAAAGAGGCTTACAT
>DYOJ01000124.1:0-2069 GCA_020720705.1 Acetofilamentum sp. | reverse complement strand
TTTTGTAGTGTAATTAAAGCAGAGAATTTAGATGTGTGTTACACATAAAACAGTTAGATGGAAGGCTTATTCAAGCAGTTTGCTTTTAAAATCAGAAGCATAGATTACGAATACAAACGTTTTTTGTTTGAAATCGTAGAATGGAGCCGTAAATTGGTGATAATAAAGGGAACACGCAAAACAGGAAAATCAACGTTAGTTTTACAATATGTCAAAGAGAATTGCAATTTAGACGGCAAAACACTTTATGTAAACGCAGACGACTTTTATTTTTCATCAAATTCTTTGCAGAATACAGCGATACAATTCGCGGAACATGGCGGAACACATTTGTTTATAGATGATATACACAAATATGCAAGCTGGGAAGCAGAAATTGTGCAGGTTCTTAACAAGTTTGAAAATCTTAAAATCGTTCTGATTGGTTCATCCGCAGTGAATTATACTTCAAATGAAGTTATTGCTCAAACGGCTGTTATTTATGAAGTACCCGGACTTTCGTTACGCGAGTTTGTGTATTTCTCAACAGGAAGGCAATTGCCTGTAATTTCGATAACTGACTTGTTTTCAAATTATTCCGATTTGAGCATGAAGTTTAGTAAAGTGTTCGATGTCTTACAGCTGTTTAACGCTTATTTGAATTACGGTTATTATCCGTTTTTTAAAGAAAACAGGTTGCAATTTGCAGAAAAGCTTAACGAAACGGTCAATTTGTTGATAGAAAATGATATGACACAAGTAAATAGTGTAGATTTCGGAAATGTCGGTAAATTAAAAAAATTACTGAACATCATTATCTATAACGAGGCGGAACATCCTAACACAAAATTGATTAGCGAAATAATCGGATCGGGGAGAACTACTGTTTTAGACTATTTGGAATATTTGGCTCATGCAGGGTTACTTATTTTGCTGAAAGAACAAAATACTAAAGACGGTCAATATACTAAACCCGACCAAGTTTATCCGGCGAATCCAAATTTGTATAGTAATATGTTTTACCGAAAAAACAGTCGGGAATATTTATTAAAAACATTTTTCTTATCACAGTTAGCAAATCGTGTAAGAATTGAAGCCGGAACCAAAGGCGATTTTATTATAGACAATACATATCGTATAGTTATCAAAGCTGACAAAACGTCAGGCGGCTCATTATTTGAAGAGTCGGGTACTTATATAGGTGTCGATGATATCGAAATAGGGGTTCGAAATAAGATACCATTGTGGTTGTTTGGTTTTTTGTATTAGAGTTATTCTTCGTGATTCTTTTCTCAGATTTTAGGGGTATTTTTTTTATTGAGAATACAAAATTCCGACACCATTTTAGCTCTGCCGAAAGGCAGAGCTTTCTTTTTATATACATGTGCTATTTTTCCGATATAAAGCTACACATTAAAATATTCTGCCGCCTGTTGTTTTTACCGTAATTTATCTATACTATTTTTATCTATGTGTTTATTCTAATATTAAACCACACGTTCTTTTAGGCTGTGATTATCCAAAAACGCACTTTTTGATGTTTTAAGTAATCTACTTAATCTGACAAGTTTTGCATTCTAATATTAAAATGCACAACAACCTGACTGCAATTCTATTTTGTTCTTTTTATAATTTGGTTTAGTTTGATGTTTAAAACTTGTGCAATACGTTTTAGCTTCCAAAAATATTCCGTTTTAATTACACTGTCCATTAATACAATACACATTTAAAATTCTTAACACTTTCATCTGTTTTCGAGTTTCATACAAATTTTCTGTTTATACAGAATATTTTTCTTTTTACGAATTTTTGTCAAAATCAAGCGTAAACGCGTGTTTTAGAGCGTTCGGTGTCCGATGTTACGACGCAATTTTTAGTCGATTTACAGCTTTGTTTTACAATTTTCAGTAGAAACTATTTTTGCTAAATCTTTGTCACTCGTTCGGAACTCTTTTTTTGTTCGCCGACAAATTTGCGGATAAAAAAAGTTCTCAAGTGTCGTATCTTTTGACTTATTTCGGAATGAATTACAGAATAGTTTCGGAGCCAAATTCAATATATTGCATAACACGCTCTCGCAGTGTATTTTC
>DYOJ01000123.1 GCA_020720705.1 Acetofilamentum sp. | reverse complement strand
ATAAAGATATGGCAACAAAAGATTTATCTAATTACAAAAAATCAAATGTCCCGAGCGGAGAAGATTTTACAATCGGAATTGTAGTATCAGAGTGGAACGAAGAAGTTACTTCCGCATTGCTCAAAGGAGCTGTAAGCACCCTGCGAAAGCATGGAGTAGGATTGGATAGTCTGGTCGTGGAATACGTGCCCGGCGCCTTTGAACTGACCTACGGTGCGTCATTACTTACCTCAAATTACGGGTTTGATGCAGTTATCGTTTTAGGCTGCGTTATACAAGGTGAAACTCCACATTTTGAATATATTTGTCAAAGTGTAACAGCCGGAATTACTGAATTAAACTTGCAATCAGAAACCCCGGTTATTTTTGGCGTACTAACAACCGATACCCTTCAACAAGCACTCGACAGAGCAGGCGGAAAGCTTGGAAATAAAGGAGATGAAGCTGCAATAACAGCTCTGAAAATGGCAGCCTTAAACCATAAATACAACAATGATGATGACGATGATTTTGACTACGATGACGATGACGATGATGATGGTGGTGACACCAAATTTTTAGGCGATTTTATATCACTTTCATAATTTCTTTCAAAAAAAAATTGCAGAACCGACAAATTTGTCGGTTTTTTTTATTAAAAATTGGAAGGAAACATGAAATTATGAATCTAAAAATTCTATTTTAGGACAATTTTTTAAACTTTTACATTTAAAATAATCAAATATGATATGCTTTTAGGCATGTTTTTATTGATTTTTGAATATTTTGAAATGATTTTTGCAATTGAATTTTGTATAATCAATTATGAATCAAAACATAATATTTAATCCGGATATAATATGTCTTTTGTATTTATGTAAACTACGATATACTATTTGTGAACAAGATAAGACTACGTATTATGCGGGCTGTAAAGAGTATCATTAATTTTGTAAACTATACAAAACAGAGTTTTGTTGCAAATGTTTAACATTTTGACACGCTAAATTTACATTATTGAATTACACATTGCCAAAAAAAATAAACACTTTAATAAAACGGACGCAAACGAATAATTAACAATGATTTAACATAGTTACACATGTTTATTATGCTGAATATCAATGTTTTGAAACAATACTGAATTGTTGAAAAAAAAATGATAACCTAAATAACTGATTCTAATTTCGATACGAAATTTCTGAAAAAAACAAGTAAAATAAATTTTTTTTATTAGAAAATTGTATAGAATTTTGAAACTCGGAAATATGCCCCCTTTTGAATTCCGTACCCCTAAATTTTTTAAAAATGAGAGAGAATCACGAAGTTGTTTGGTACAATTGTTTACAAGTAGTAAAGGATATTATACCTGACGTAGTTTTCCAGACTTGGTTTCAGCCCATAAAACCGGTCAAATTAGAACATAATGTTCTGACATTGCAAGTGCCTAACATGTTTTTCTACGAATATTTGGAAGAACATTTTATTGAACTTCTAAAAAAGGTTATTCGTAAAGAAATCGGAAGCGAAGCAAAGCTCGAATACAGCATTGAATTTTCTGATAACTCGAATATCGGAAAGTCAAAATCGCTTCGCTTTCCCGGCGGAGACGGCGGAAAAATAGGTTTACAACCTGTTATCGAAGACAAACCTTTGCCGGTTGGCACGCCCGTAAACCCGGGCTTAATTCCCGGTATTGCAAAACGCAGGATAGATATTGACCCAAATTTGTCGCCCGACAAAAATTTTGACAATTATATTGAAGGCAAATGCAACCAAGTTGCCCGCTCTGTCGGTTTGGCGGTTGCAAA
Organism: Acetofilamentum sp.; assembly: GCA_020720705.1. Classification (GTDB taxonomy): domain Bacteria; phylum Bacteroidota; class Bacteroidia; order Bacteroidales; family JAADGE01; genus DYOJ01. The sequence goes on along the minus strand of DYOJ01000123.1, from coordinate 5,013 downwards.
AAACCCCGGCACTACAAGTTTCAATCCCATGTTCATTTACGGCGAATCATCGCTTGGGAAAACGCATCTCGCACAAGCAATCGGAACAGAGATAAAACAAAATTTCGGTGATAAGAAAGTGGTGCTTTATGTTTCGGCACAACAATTTCAATCACAGTATGTCGAAGCTGCCAAAAAAAATATGCGAAATGAATTTATTCATTTTTACCAATTGGTGGATGTTTTGATTATTGATGATGTACAGGATTTTGCAGGTAAAAACGGAACACAGGATACCTTTTTCCATTTATTTAATTTTTTACATCAATCCGGAAAACAATTAATCTTAACCTCAGACCGCGCTCCTTCTGAAATCAACGGCATAAACAAACGCTTGATTTCCCGTTTCAAATGGGCAATGACTGCAGAACTGACTGCTCCCGATTATGAAACACGTCTGGCTATTTTGCGACGTAAAGCATATCAAAGCGGTAAAATGTTGGACGATAAAATTTTACAATACATTGCCGAAAACGTACACTCCAATATTCGTGAACTTGAAGGAGTGATGGTTTCGCTGACTGCTTTTGCGTTGGTTCACAAAGATGATATAACTTTTGAGTATGCAAAACAAAAGATTGACCAATTTGTTCGTAAACCAAAAGTTGAAATATCTATTAAAAAGATTTTAAAAATCGTTGCCGATTATTTCGGAATTCAACCGGACGGTCTGGTATCAAAATCCAGAAAACGAGAAATTGTGCAAGCCAGACAAATCGCGATGTACTGTGCCAAAAAATTTACAAATTCTCCGCTGACCTCAATAGGCATAGAAATCGGCACAAAAAATCATGCAACTGTTTTGTATTCGTATAAAACAGTGGAGAATCTTGCGCAAACTGATAAAACATACAGAATTTATATTGACGATATTGAAAAACGAATTCTCGCATCAGCCTGATGTGTGCTGCTAAGATTTTGTTATGTAAAAAATGATTTTATGCAAATAAAGAGCTTATACTCAATCATTTTCTCGTGATACTATAACAATTATGCAGATAATAAATCTGTAAAAACTACGTTCAATTTTGGAACGTAGTTTTTTTGCTTTATATTTGCAAAAAGAAACAAACATAATGTCGGGCAAACAATTCATAGTTTCAATAATCGTGGTGGCTTTACTCATGACCTTCCGCATGAGTAACGCGTATGCACAAACCGACCCGCCTAAAAAGAAAAATACCCCGCGCGATGTCCTTCTTGAGCAAATTGCGCTGATGAAGGAAAAAGTGTATATGGATATGGCAGAAGCCCTAAAAGAACCGGCAAAAGTCAAAGTCCTCTTTCTTACATATCGAGATTATACTGAATTTCCTTCTGAGGTTTTCAGATTTCCGAATCTCGAATATTTATCGCTCGAAGGAAATCACATTCAATTTTTGCCTGATTCATTTAGTAATATTAAAACTCTGAAATTTTTAGACCTTAGTTACAATCAACGCATCTGGGGCAGACAAGTTATCCGAGAAGTGTCAGATATGGAGGGACTTACAACACTTGCACTTGCAGGGAACCGAATATACAAAATTCCGCCCGAAATCGGAAAATTGACAAATTTGAAGGTACTCGGTCTCGAAGAAAATTTAATCACCGAACTGCCGACACAGATAAAACGCCTCCGAAGTTTGGAAGTTTTTTATCTCGGAAACAATAAAATAGATGAAATTCCAAAAGAAATCGGAAAAATGCGAAGTTTGCAACACTTTGATATATCCAACAATAAACTAAGCGAGATTCCGATTCAAATCGGAGAATTGTATCAACTCAAAAAATTAGTTCTTAGGCACAATGACCTTTCCGAAATTCCTTATGAAGTATTGAAACTCAAGAAATTGGAAATTTTAGACCTGCGTTACAATCCGAGACTTAGAAATCAAAAACATGTTATCACAAGTATTTTGCCGGAATCTCGTGTAAAAATGTATCCTTAATCATCGTGATATTTATAGCCCGGATGAACGTAACCAACTTTTTTCCATTCGGTTATGGGTAAATCTAAAATTTTGAACAATCCGGTGTAAATATCAAAAATCCAAGCATCTACACTCGGATAATGCCCACGATTCACAGCATTGTGCATGATGGGAGAACGCAAGATATTTAAGGATTGTTCGATGGCATTAAGTTCCGAAAGCCTGTCATAAATATGTTGATTATCTTCCAGAGCTTCTAATTCCTTGGAATGTCGCTTAAAAAGCAGTCTTACAGGATTCATCCAATTTTCGACCAGCACTCGATGTACGCCTTCAATCGCCGCCGCAACTCCACCGCAGCGATAATGACCGACCATAATAATGTGTTTTACTTGCAAAACATCTACGGAATATTCCAAAACAGATAAAAAATTCAAATCGCTCAAATTGGCTTGATTTGCAATATTTCGATGTATAAATATCTCACCCGGCTCGGCTAAAAACATCGAACTCAAAGGGACTCGACTATCAGAACATCCTATCATTAAATATTTTGGTTGTTGTTCAACTGCAAGTTTTTTGAAATAATCCGGGTCCCTTTTCAATAAATCCTCTGCCCACTGTTTATTGTTATCTAAGAGGTGCATATTCGATTTTTTAACAACTAAAAGTAGAATAAATATTTGAAATAAAAAAATAATTTATCTTTGCCTACGTAAATGCGAACATTCCTGCTTAAATATCTGCTGTTTTTATATTTGCTATCAATAGTTTATCTTATTGATGCACAGAATATTGTCCCTATTTCAACAAAAACCGAACAGTATCGAGTACTTGACTTTTACATTGCCGAAACAGATAGTAAGCTGTCCGAGCCGGATTTTAACAAGTTGGATGCTTTAAATTATTTGCCCAAAGATTCTACTAAATTTGATAAAAACAAAACATACATTGCACGTTTTCGGCTCAATGTAGTGCTCAAACATGATGCCGAAATGATACTGAAAATCGGAGATAAACGACATTCAGATTCTGCGGAACTATATGTATTTAAAGATTCTACATTGTATTTAAAAACTCAAAGCGGAATGTTTCTACCTCGCTCCCACAAAACAATCGGCGAGGGATTCGGTAGTAAATTTGCAATAGATTTAAAAACTGAAGAATCCTATACTTTTTTTGTGAGAATAAAAAATATTGCCGGTTTTAAGCCAAATTTCAAAATCGAAATATTGTCCTTCGATAAACATGCTCAGATAATTGCTCAACGCAATCTGATTCAAGGGTTTATGCAAGGCATTTTGTGGATAATGTTGCTCTATAATTTACTGACTTATGTGTTCAGTCGCGAAAAGAGTTACTTATTTTATGCAATGTATGTCTTTGGCATCAGTTTTAATATCCTTACGGAGAAGGGCTTATTTATTGATTACGTTGTTCCCGATTTTCCGCAAGCAGACCCTTTTGTATTCATTTTCGGAACGAGCAATGCTGCAATAGGTTACTTTCAATTTGTACGAGTATTTTTGGAAACCAAACAAGTGTTCCCGAAATGGGATAAAGTTTTGCGTTGGATATTATCTGTTAATATTTTAATGTTTTTTGTACTTATTGCGATACTTATTGTAAATTTTAATATTGCTTTAACGGTGAATATCAGTAACTTGCTGAATTTTATCGGTCTGTTGTTCGGTATCGTATTTTTGATTTTTTTGATGAAACACGGCAATCAAAATGCACGTTTTTTTGTGTTCGGAACACTTTTCATGGCTCTCGGAACTCTGATAACCATTTTACTGCAACTCACCGGAGCAGAAGTGTCCTTCGATAAAGGATATTTTATGAATATCGGAACGATTATTCAAATTCTGATTTTTTCCGTGGGGCTTGGTTATAAAATGAAATTGAATGAAATCGAAAAACAACACGTCCAAAAACAACTAATTGAACAACTCACTGAAAATGAAGCTCTTCAAACAAAAGTTAATCGTGAATTGGAAGAAAAAGTAAGAGAACGAACTTCCGAAATCGAAGAACAAAAAACCGAACTCGAAGCAACAGCTAATCAACTTTTAGAACGCAACGAAGAAATCAATCAACAGAAAGAGGAATTACTTGCCACGAGTGAAAATTTAGAATTTGCAAATCGCGAAATTCGACTGCAAAAAGAATTGGTAGATGATATCAACAAAGACATCTCCGACAGCATCAATTATGCTGCTCGCATTCAAAGTGCAATGCTGCCCGAACAATCATTAATGAAATCATTGTTTTCGGATTTTTTCATCATTTTCAAACCTCGAGATGTTGTCAGCGGCGATTTTTACTGGGTTCGTAACTTGCGCGGTTTCACAATAATTGCTGTCGGCGATTGCACCGGGCATGGCGTTCCGGGAGCTTTTTTAAGCATGTTGGGGATATCTTTACTCAATGAAATTGTGCGCACAAACTCTGTAAGCACCGCCGGAGAAGCCCTTGACGAATTGCGAAAGAATTTGAAAGAAGCCCTGCATCAAACAAGTATAGATTCACATTCAAAAGACGGGATTGATATTGCGTTTTTGGCTATAAATCAACAAACCAATATAGCATTTTTTGCCGGTGCACACAGTAAAATTGTCGTAGTGCGAAACAGTGTTTCCGAAATTTACAGCGGTGATAAACAGCCCGTAGGTATTCATAAAATTGAAAAGGCGTTTACAAATCATGTTATTAATCTTCAAACAGGAGACAGAATTTACATGTACTCTGACGGATATATAGACCAATTTGGCGGTTTACATAACGAAAAATTTAAGATTAAACGTTTCAACCACCTTCTTAGCTCGCTGCAAACGCTTTCAATGTCGGAACAGTCTGCTCACATCACTAAAATACTTTCCGAATGGCAAGGAACTTACCCTCAAATTGATGATATTGTTGTTCTCGGATTACAAATTTAGTTTTTATGTATGAATCCACCCCGAAAAGTTTTTTTGACAAAATTATAAATATTACAAAATTTTATAAATAATTCTACTTTACGAAGTTATGCCGGCAAAAGAAAAGCGTGGACGCTTAT
>DYOJ01000122.1 GCA_020720705.1 Acetofilamentum sp. | reverse complement strand
CTAAGTAGATAAAAAAAAGAAATCAAATAATGTATAATACTGAAAAAGAATTGTTTACAAATGTAAAAACAGTCGAAAATAAATAAAGTGCAACAATATTCTCACAAAAAAACAGCAATTACCGGTTTTACCGGTTCACCAAAAGCGAACCGTCGAAGAATTTTGTAAAACAAATTGAGAACAATTTTACATAAAAATAATAAAATTCTTCAATTTAAAAAAAAAGAATATATTTGCACCCCTGAATTTAAGTTTAATAGTGTAACATAAACAAACGTATCACATGCAAAACAAAGGTGCAATTACTGTATTTGCAATACTTTTGGCAATAGCAAGTATTTACCAATTATCATTTACTTATGTATCGTCTCGCGTAAAAAGCAAGGCTGAGAAGTACGCATTTACTAAACATTACGAATCCACTTTACCCAAAGACATCAAAGGTGAAGCGAAATCAAACATGATTAAATCATTTCGTGATACAGTGAGTGCCGCATACGAATCAAAAGTGCCGGAAACAGCATTGAATCAATATACAGCCGTATATCTTGATTCTGTTGCTACACTCAAATCGTATATGACATACACGTTCCGAGAAGTTCAACAACGCGAAGTGAACCTGGGGCTTGACCTCAAGGGCGGTATGAACGTAATTTTGGAAGTATCCGTAGCCGATTTGGTGCGCGGGCTTTCAAATCACAGCACCGACCCCACGTTCGTTAAAGCATTACAGCTCGCCACCGAACGCCAAACCAACACTCAAGATGATTTTATCACCTTGTTTTATGAGGCTTTCACGGAGTTGGATAAAAACGCCTCGCTCGGAAGTATTTTTGTAACACCTAAATTCAAAGGTCAAATCGAAGTCAATACTCCGAACGATGAAGTTATAAAAATCCTGAGAGAAGAAGCTAAAGATGCCATTGACAATTCGTTGAACGTGCTCCGTTCACGTATTGACCGTTTTGGCGTGGTTCAACCCTCCATTCAAAAATTGGAAGGCACAGGCGGTCGTATCTTAGTTGAATTGCCCGGTATTAAAGAACCTGAGCGCGTGCGAAAACTTTTACAAGGAACAGCAAACCTCGAATTTTGGGAAACATTCTATTATACAGAAGTTTACAGCTTTTTCTTGGAAGCCGATAAGAAATTACTCGAACTCAATAATGCCGAAAAAGGTATTACCAAAGATACAACAACATTACTCCCTGATGTTGCAGTAGCGGACACCTCAAAAACCGACACCACATCAACCGAAAGCAAACTGCTTGCGCTTAATGATACAACGAAAAAGTCCGGATTATTAGACAATACCCTTCCGGATACCTTGACCAACAAACCTAAAGAATCGGAACATCCTTTATTTGATGTTTTGAAACCGGCATTTAACAACCAAGGACAACCCGTAAAATCAGCCGCTATCGGATATGCGCATCACAAAGACACCGCAAAGGTGAACGCAATCTTGAAGAAAAAACAAATAAAAGCAATTTTCCCGCGTGAGATGCACTTTGCTTGGGAGGTTAAACCCTTCGATAAAAACGAAGAATTATACCAACTTGTAGCCTTGCGTGCAAAAAGCGACAAACCCGTTCTTGAAGGTGATGTGATTACGAACGCATCAGAAGAAACAGACAACACGACCGGTGAGTGGCAAGTAAGTATGAGTATGGATTCAAAAGGATCATCTCGTTGGGCGCGTATTACAAAAGATAACAAAGGACGACAAATCGCCATAGTTTTAGACGGAGTTGTATATTCTTACCCCGTTGTAAACAATGAAATCACGGGCGGTCGCTCTTCAATTTCAGGAAATTTCAGCCAAGTAGAAGCTCAAGACTTAGCAAACATCTTAAAATCAGGAAAATTACCTGCTCGCGCAAATATTATAGAAGAAGCAATCGTAGGTCCTTCTTTGGGTAAAGAAGCTGTCAGTTCCGGACTGTTCTCGTTCATTATAGCATTTATCCTTGTGTTGATATATATGGTATTCTTCTATAAAACAGCAGGTTTGGTTGCCGATATAGCATTGTTAGTAAACGTTTTGCTTATTTTTGGAGTTTTAGCATCACTGGGTGCCGTTCTCACATTACCGGGTATCGCCGGGATAATCCTGACACTTGGTATGGCAGTGGACGCCAACGTAATTATTTACGAACGTATCAAAGAAGAAATGTTTGCAGGCAAGGGTTTAAAACTTGCTATTTCAGACGGATATAAAAATGCGTATTCTGCCATTATTGACGGTAACGTAACCACTTTAATCACCGGATTTGTACTTTATATTTTCGGACACGGTCCGATTAAAGGCTTTGCCACAACCTTGATTATCGGTATTTTGACCTCTCTTTTCTCCGCAATTTTTATTTCACGTCTTATATTCACAAGATATTTAGACCGCAATAAAGAAATAAGCTTCTTCTCCGAATTTACAAAAAGTGTATTCCGCAATGCGTCTTACGATTTCATCGGAAAACGAAAAGTAGCTTATGTCATTTCCGGAATTTTAATTCTCGGCGGATTGATTTCGATGTTTACTCAAGGGTTAAATTTCGGTATAGATTTCAAGGGCGGACGCACATACATCGTTAAATTTGATGCACCGGTTCAAACCTCTGACGTTGCCGCAAAATTAAAATTAACCTTCGGTGAAGCTCCTGAAGTGAAAACTTACGGCGAAAGCAATCAAGTAAAAATCACGACTAAATATTTGATTGACAGTAAAGATGAAAATGCAGACGAACTCGTAGAAGCTAAACTTTTTGATGGCTTAAAACCAATTATCGGTAAAGAAGACCTGAAAAAAGAAGAGTTTATGAAAACCTATCGCCAAAGTTCACAAAAAGTAGGACCGACTATTGCAGATGATATTAAAGTCGCCGCAATTTGGTCTATCGTATTTGCCCTTTTAGCAATATTCCTTTATATTTTCGCACGTTTCCGAAACTGGCAATTTGGCTTGGGTGCCGTTGCAGCTTTAGCTCATGATGCGCTTATTGTAATCGGTTTATTTTCGATATTATACAGTATTTTGCCTTTCACAATGGAAATTGACCAAGCATTTATTGCTGCAATTCTGACAGTTATAGGTTATTCGGTAAACGACACGGTTATCATTTTCGACCGTATTCGTGAATATTTGAAACTAAAGAAAAACACTGACAGAAAAGCAACTTATAATGCGGCGCTGAATAGTACTTTGGGAAGAACCTTAAATACAGCAGGTTCCACCTTAATAACTTTGATTGCCATATTCATTTTTGGCGGAGATGTTATTCGCGGATTTGTATTTGCACTTCTCATCGGTATCACAGTAGGAACATATTCATCTTTATTCGTAGCAACACCAATTGTATTTGATTCTGTTTCAGAAGAAAAACTGAAAGCAAAACAAACATCAGTTGCAACAAATAATACGAGAGAATATAAAGGTAAAAAGAAAAAACAAGGCGAAGAGACAGACGAAGAAAAAGCTTAATTCTGACTTCTCATTCACAGATTTGTTTTATCTCAACATACGAACACTGCTAAGGGTGAACCTTTGGCGGTGTTTGTGTTTATACTGTTTAAGATTGAGTGTTGCATTGTGTTTGAAATAAAAGTATCCACTAAATATCGTTTACTCAATATTTTTCAAAGATATGGACAAACATACCCCGGAACAACGCCGAAAAAATATGCAATCGGTTCGCGCAAAAGGTTCAAAAATAGAACAAACCTTAGCGAAAGAATTATGGAAAAAAGGGCTTAGCTACCGAAAACACGCAAAGCAAGTTTACGGTAAACCTGATTTTGTATTCTTGGGTTTGAAAATTGCAATATTTTGTGATAGTGAATTTTGGCACGGAAAACATTGGGAAATCAAAAAACATGAGATAAAAACCAACATATCATTCTGGCACAAAAAGATAGGAGGAAATATCAAAAGAGATATTGACGTAAATACGGAGTTAATTTCGCAAGGATGGACTGTGGTCAGATTTTGGGGTAAAGATATTTTGAAACGACCGGATGATTGTGCAACAACTGTAGAAAATATTGTTCGACTTAAAAAACACAAAAAATGACGGTATAAAAGTGCAAATTTGGCAGTAATAACTGCTGTATCCTGCATTTGTGTCAGTTTTTTTCTGCCGGCATAGGCTTTGACATATCTACCAAAAGAATATTAACAAAAAATATAGCGATATGACACAAGGAAAAATAAACGTTACCAGCGAAAACATTTTCCCAATTATTAAAAAATTTCTGTATTCAGACCACGAAATCTTTTTGCGAGAATTAGTCTCAAATGCAGTGGATGCAACGCAAAAATTAAAGGTTTTAGCTTCAAAAGGTGAATTTAAGGGCGAACTTGGTGATTTAACCATTCGCATAAAAACCGACAAAGAGGCAAAAACCCTTACAGTCTCGGATGCCGGTATCGGGATGACAGCAGAAGAGATTGAAAAATACATCAATCAGATAGCGTTCTCGGGAGCAGAAGAATTTGTAGAAAAATACAAAGATGACGCAAATGCCATTATCGGACACTTCGGGTTGGGATTTTATTCTTCATTTATGGTTTCTAAGAAAGTGGAAATCAAAACGTTATCATACAAAGACGGAGCAGTAGCTACACGCTGGGAGTGTGACGGAAGTCCGGAATTTACCCTCGAAGATACCGAACGAACAATACGCGGAACAGACATCGTTTTACATTTGGACGACGAGTCTCAAGAGTTTTTGGAAGACCACAAAATCAATGACTTACTAAAAAAATATTGTAAATTTCTGCCCATCGAAATCGGATTCGGAAAAGAAACCGATTGGAAAGACGGAAAATCGGTTGAAACCGATAAAGATAAAATTATCAACAATACAAAACCCGCGTGGACAAAGGCTCCGGCTGACTTAAAAGACGAAGATTACAAGTCCTTCTATCGTGAACTTTACCCAAATATCTATGAAGAACCCTTGTTCAATATCCATTTGAACGTGGACTACCCCTTCAATTTGACAGGTATTTTGTATTTCCCGAAGATAAAATCAAATATTGATATTCATAAAAATCGAATTCAACTATATCAGCGTCAAGTATTTGTTACTGATTCCGTTGAAGGAATCGTACCTGACTTTTTGACATTGATGCACGGGGTGCTCGACTCGCCTGATATTCCGCTGAACGTATCGCGCAGTTACCTACAAAGCGACCACAATGTAAAGAAAATTTCGAGCCATATCACGAAAAAAGTTTCCGACAGATTAAAAGAAATTTTTACGAACGAACGTGAACAATTTGAAAAAAAATGGGATGATTTAAAACTTTTCATCGAATATGGAATGCTGACAGACGACAAATTTGAGGAGAAGGCTGAAAAATTCTTTTTACTCAAAAATATCGAAGGAAAATATTTTACATTAGAAGAATATGAAAATCTTGTAAAAGCAAATCAAACCGACAAACACGGAAACACAATTTATCTTTATACAAGCGACAAGGAGCATCAATTCAGTTTTGTATCTTCCGCTAAATCAAAAGGTTATGATGTTTTGATATTAGACGGACAATTAGATTCTCACTTTATCAACAAAATAGAAAACAAACTCGAAAAGAAACGCTTTACACGTGTGGATGCCGATGTGATTGAAAAACTAATCGAAAAAGAAGACGGTTATGAATCAAAACTCAGCAAAGAAGACGAAGATAACATGATGCCGGTTTTCCGTAGCCGTTTGCCCGAAGACGGAACATTTTTTGTGCAGTTTGAACCCATGTCCGAAACGTCTAACCCTGTGGTTATCACGCAAAACGAATTTATGCGTCGTATGAAAGACATGTCTGCTTTTGGCGGTGAAATGAACTATTACGGAAGCTTGCCCGATAGTTTTAATTTGGTCATAAACACAAATCACCCGACGGTTGTAAAAATACGCGACGATATCAATACAAAACTTGCCTCACAATTGGCAGAAATCACTAAAGAAATCGAAGCCGTAAAAGCTGACCAATCTGCTTTGGAAAAGTTGCAGGAGGGTAAAAAAGAAGAGGAAATTCCACACGAAGAGAAGGAAAAATCCGAAGAATTAGAGAAGAAAATCAGTAACGCCGAGAACAAAAAAGATGCAATACTTACCGGATACGGAAAAGATTCAAAACTCGTTAAACAACTGATTGACTTAGGTTTACTGTCAAAAAACATGCTCAAAGGCGAAGCTTTGGAGATGTTTGTTAAACGAAGTCTTGAGCTGATAGAACATTAAACAAAATATTGCTCGGACTCAAAAATCCATGAAAAACCGAAGGCATAAAGCCTCGGTTTTTTTATTTTTTCGTCCGGTGCATCAAGTTACCGATAACCAACAAAAGCACAGCACCGACAAATGCTGAAACCAATGTACCTACAAATCCGCCCGGAATTACAACACGTAAAATCCTGAAAATGAACGCGCCGATAAAGGATCCAACAATTCCGAGTATCATGTTCAAAATAAAACCAAAGCCGCCGCCTTTGATAATTCTGCCGGCAAGCCAACCGGCAAGCGCACCTATGGCTGCAAATATCAACAATCGAATCATATTTTTTTTTTCAAATTAACAAAATATAAATCGAATTAGAAAATATTTTTGATTTCATACAAAATAATGTCATTGATTATTCATTTGAATTATGAAATAAACTAAATTTGAAATAATTTTTTGAATATGATTGAGAAACTTTCGAAAATAATTAGTAGGATTGAGCAAAAAAACATCTCCGTCAGCGGCATGTTGCTTGCAGTTTTTGCAATTGCGATGTTGCGCAATATGTTTGAGTTGCTGCACAA
>DYOJ01000781.1 GCA_020720705.1 Acetofilamentum sp. | reverse complement strand
GCGAAATTTCCAAAGAAATACAGGGCGGCGGCGGCGGACAAGCAAACTTTGCAAGCGCCGGCGGCAAAAATCCCGCAGGAATTGATGCGGCAATTGCAAAAGCGAAGGGGTTGTTGTAGTTTTGTTTCAGAAACTTAGCCAAGGTTTTTAATTTTGGCTAAGTTTTTTTTTAATATTCTTATAGTAATTTCTGAAAGAAATGTCTAAAAAATATCTACTTCTTTTAATGATATTTGCCGGATTAAATTTATCTGCACAACAGGATACCGTTTGGAACGTAATGATTCTAAAGAAAGGCGTTTCCCCGGAAATAAAAGACAATATGGCAGTCTATAGTCCTTCGGGTTTTTATTTATATCAAAACTGTTTTTATGATTTAAAACTTCGAGATAAAACCAAAAGAACTTTGCGACTTGTTAATATCAAGCAAGATACACTTGTTTTCATCGGAATAGCGAACAAAAGTGATACAAATTTAAGAATAACTTCAAAAGATACGGTTTTAATTCAATATAATTCTATTGATAAAATATTATTAGTAAAAGATTGGTCGACAGGTTCAAGCAAAAAAATAAATTGTGATGATCATTATTTTATTTTTTATAGTTCTTTGAATGAAAATAAGTTAGAGAGTAAATATAAAAATTTGTTCACTACACAGGAAGTTCCGAATGAACTGGTTCCGCGATTAAGTTCTTATGGCATAACATATCATTTTGAATATGCAGAAAAATTGCACTACCATTCAGGTATTGAAGTTCAACCTCCGAAGTACACTGACGAAGAAAAAGTTGCAGCCCTCAAAATTGCTACAATTATGTTGGATTTAGTCGCTAATAAACAGATAAATATTTCGTTAGAGCAAAAGAAACGCAAATAAATTAAATATCCGATGCAAACAAAATTAACACTGAATTTAGACGAACAGACGGCAAAAATGGCTGAGGATTTAGCGAGAATACGCGGCATTTCGTTGGATGAATTTTTGCGGACGTATCTGCCTAAGTTTTTGCACAACGAGCTTACATTGAATAAGTTCAGTGCTAAAAATTCTACGCAAAACGAAAATTCGGAAACCACGAAATGGTCAGACTTAGAACAGTTTTTGAATACAAACCGTTTGGATTTACCGCAAGACTTTACCTTCAACCGCAACGAACTTTTGGTTTCCGAAGACATGCAACACTGTCAAATTATCGAAAATACACTGCAAATTGTCAATCCGTTTATAGCAGAATAAATCATGAAACAAAAAAAAGGTAAAATTATCCCGATAAACAACTCTAAAATATTCATTC
>DYOJ01000780.1 GCA_020720705.1 Acetofilamentum sp. | reverse complement strand
TATTCCTATAACATAAATAATTTCAATGTGTTATGAGTTTTCTTACAAGAACTAAGTAGAGACGTGTGGCACACGTCTCCCTTTTGGCAAGCGTCTCCCTTTTGGCACACGTCTCCCTTTTGGCAAGCTTCTCCCTTTTGGCGACAGACGTTGCTGCCAAAAGAGACGAATGCCATTCGTCTCTACATCAAACACCAAAATCATGAAAAATAAAATAATAATAATCAGCACTTTGGCACTTGTTGCCCTTTTAATTTGGTCGAACACAGCTTTTGCGCAACCCTTTAACCCGCCTGACGGAACACCCGGCGGACCTGTCGGCGCACCCATTGACGGAGGCATCACTGCGCTCATAGCCGCCGGCGCAGCACTCATCGGACGCAAGTTCTACAAAGACCGTAAGAAGAACAAGCAGGAGTAGTAATGTTCAAACCCTCAGGATTTAAAAAAAATTCCTGAGGGTTTTGCTTTCGGGCACAAACAAAATGCCACTTTGCGAAGCGGCATAACCCTAAAAAACGAATTTTGTTATTGTAATCTTAAAACGACCAAAATTCAACTCAAATAGACAACATTAGGGTGAAATCACATGAAAGTAACCCTGTTTCTAAATTTTTAGTCAGTAGCAGTGTAATTTTGTATGAAAAATTCGACTTTGATTCTTTTGCTTAATCATAAGATTTTTATCTTCTTGTTGAGTATCTTATTTCTCGGAAGTTCATTTTCCGGAAAGGCACAATCTGCGCAAATGGATAGCTCTGCAACAAAATTTTCACACCAGTTAGGCATAGCAGCCGGCTTTACGACTGCTTACGGTTTGTCGTATAAACTTGGTGTGAAGAATTTTTATTTTCAAACAACTTTTACGCCATACAAAACTGAATACAGCACTCGTTTGGCATCAGGAACAAGCGTTTTGTATGTGTTTGATAAATTTAGTCGTACAAATCTGTTGTTTTATTGCTCAAATGCTTTGTATTTAAAAGTTTACAAAGATTTTGACATTCAAACAAAACGATATTTTAGATATAGTTACTTGACAATAAATACAGGCTTGGGTTTCGGATTTGAACGTAAGTTGTCAAAAAATTTCAGATTTACAACCATGTTCGGATACGCCGGATATGACAGTTTTAAGCGAATAAACTTGACAGGTGAAGTGGGTTTGTTTTTTAAGTTTTGAGAATAAGAGACTACACAACTTACAAGTGTTTGTAGGAAAACTTACAAGCAATTGATATCTTGTATTTTATTGTCATTATTTCAATCGAATGTATTGTCATATAGTAGTCATAAATAG
>DYOJ01000121.1 GCA_020720705.1 Acetofilamentum sp. | reverse complement strand
TTCGTTTTATATTTCGTTTTATATTTCGTTTTATATTTCGTTTTATATTTCGTTTCAATCAAATTTCTACCGTATTTCTACGGAATTTCAAAAAACATTCAAAGCGAAATAACGCTATAACAGTAATTATTTCAATGAGTTATGAGTTTACTTGGTATCCGCTCAATATAGTATGGTAAAATTAGCTTTGTCAAAGTATTATAAATTTATATATTACTTAAATTCAATATGTTACGATTTTGCAAACTCAACTTTGACAAAGCTCTACCATTCTTTTTTGAGCGAATACTTTTCTTGCAAGGACTAAGACGCAAGTTCGTAATTAATATTCAAATTTTCACAAAAAGACAAAACCCCGCAATAAGCGAGGTTTTGAGATTTTGTTATATTGTAACTATCTGACAATACCTGTCGGGCTACCTAAGCGTACCATGGAGCATCGGAAGCCAAGGTCATCGCGGGATTCGCTTTGGTCTAAGAACCTTCGAGTACCGGGTGATAACCAATAAGCTCTGTCTCTCCAACCGCCGCCTTTATACACTCGAGTTTGGTCTGTTATCAGTGAACTCATAGAGTAACCGCCGCTTTTGTCCGGCGTTAAACTACGATACATACGGGTAGAAGACGTTTCTCCGGCAGCATTCCAATCTTCTGCTACTGATGATGCAACATCACCGTCTCCGTAATTTACATTATATGCTTCGTGATAATTATGTCTGTTCATGCTTTCGTCGTCAGTCATATTACGATATTTCATTCGACCTAAACTATCTTTTTCTACATAATGTCCGTCAGCATTAGTTTCCATAACTTGGAATATATTGCCTCTGAAAGGTTGGAAGTCTTCGTAATCTGTTGAGGATGTAGGACGATAAACGTCTCTAACCCATTCGTTTACGTTTCCTGCCATATTGTATAAACCAAAATCATTGGGCCAATATGCGTCCACTTCGGCTGTGATTGATGCTTGGTCGTTCAAAGCACCGGCAACCCCCATCATATCGCCGCGACTTCTTTGGAAATTCGCACGGAATTGTCCGAGATTTTCTTTACTGTCATTACGCAGGTAATGTCCGTTCCAAGGATAGAGGCGATGTGCCCAAATACGTTCGGGCGATGTTTCTGAATTTCCTTTCAAAGCAAGTGCGGCATATTCCCATTCCGCTTCGGTAGGAAGTTGATATTGAGGAAGTAATATACCGTCTTCCATACGCACCGGACGCTCACCGTCACCGGAAAGGTTGGGCAAATTTTGTTTTACCATACCTTCATATTGACCGGCATAATAAGCTTCGGTATTGAAGTTGCTGCTGCCGCTTTGGTCAGCAGGGTTGTGGTCGAGAACGCCCTGTTGTACCAAAATATTCTCATTTACACGGTCTGTTCTCCAAACGCAATAATCAGACGCTTGCAACCAATTCACCCCAACAACCGGATAATTATTATATGCCGGATGTCTGAAGTAGTAGTTTACATAAGGTTCGTTGTATGCCAAGGATCGTCTCCAAACTAAGGTGTCCGGTAAACGGTCGCGATAAACTTGCGGAATATCGGTGAACACACGTTTTATCCAATGTAAATATTCACGATAATCCACATTTCGAACCTCCGTTTGGTCCATGTAGAATGATGAAACAGTTACACGGCGCGGTTGGTTATCCCAATTATACATAACCTCTTGCTCGGTACGTCCCATCTGGAAAGCACCACCTTCAATGAGTACAAGTCCGGGACCGGTAATTTGTTCTACGTTTGCAGCAACTTCAAAACCTCCGTTTTCGGGAATATTGTATTCCCAATCGGTGGTCGTTGAGCGAGTACCGTCCCAGATGCGGGTAGTTTTATCACCGCAAGATGATAGTCCGAAAACTATGGTTGCCGCAGCAACAATCGGAAAAATGAATTTAACTCTCATAACTAAGCCTGTTTTTACTTTACAAAAATCAGTTTACAAATATAACTAAAAATCAATACAATAAATTGTCTGCATATTTTTTCTTTGTTTTTTACAAGCAAGTTCATAGCCTAAATTGATGCCGTGAACAGTCTGTATAAGCCCGAAATCGGGGTAAGGGGTTGTTTTGTATGTATATGATAATCTGTATTTTGAGTAATTAATTCCGACAGTAAATATCGGACTGAGTGTGTTAATATTATGTTGAAAATTAATTGAAAAATTAATGAAAAAAAAATTTTTATTTAATCGTAATCCTGCCCAAAAATATGAATTTCCATTGTCGGAAACGACAATAATATTCGGCATAATTAGAGTTTTTTTACTTAATAACGAAATAATTTTGCCAAAATGTATAGAAACCGAAGGAATTTTTTTAACAATGTTCGGAAACTGCTGAAATCCGTCAAATATTATACCGGCTTGGTAGTTTTTAGATAAAAATAGTGCCGATAATTTAAAATTCGGAGATATTTTGGGCTTAAACAGAGTTCCGTCTTTTGCCCTTGCACCATTTACCGGTAAATTACTCGGCAATATAATGCTTTCGGGGTGAACGCTTTGGATTGTAAGCGTGGGGCTGAATCCGAGACGGACGGATTGATGCTCTTTCTCATACAACAAATAGGTGTAAAGAATTTGAATGGCTTGCGTTTGAAGTACTCCGTCTCCCTCAATACGATTAGATAAAATGAACCCGACAGAACTGTTAAACTTTCTTAAATCATGCTCGGCAGATACACTAAAATAGGTGTCGAAATGCGTTTGATAACTGTTTAGATTAAATTGAGTGCAATTTCGGTACGCCGTATATGCCGGATTTAACTGAATCACAGCCGAGTATGGGTCGGGGGGTCTAATCGTTTGCGAAAAGACATTGGTGAACCAAACCGTCAGAAAAAAATTAAGAAAAACGAAAAAGAAACGCATCGTATCGAAAAAAGTATATCTTTGTCTTAATAAAATTGCACAAATATAATAATTTCAAACATGAAAACCTTAGCATTTATTGTATATTGGTCATTGTTTTCGACCACTTTGTTTATAGGCACATTGCTCACAAGCAGGTTGTCCGCACAGCAAGAATTTTCAATCAGTCGAACAATTTATTGGAAAACGCCTCAAGTGAACATGCTGACAGGCAATATAGTGCCAAATTTTGACGGTGCTGTTTATCTTGACTTCGACCAACCGATACCGTATTACTCGGAACAGATACCCTTGTCCGGATACAATATTTTAACTGAATCATCTCTCGAAATTTCAGAAACTGAACACTGTGAAACTTCTGTTTTGTCTGATATAAAAAACCTCAGCACTGAATTTTCCTATAAAGTTTATCTTGTAAGCGAGCGCGGAAAACAGTCATTACGACTTGAAATCAGCACTTTGCGCAATAGGAGTTTTAATGTCGAATATTTGAAAAATTTTACACTTCATTACAAATTAGTTGCAACAGAACCCGTTAGAAATGCGGCATTGAAAACAACGGACAACTCCGTTTTGCGCACGGGTAAATGGTTGAAAATACCGATAAAGGAAAGCGGTGTGTATAAAATCACCTACGACGAACTCAAATCTATGGGGTTTGCCGATGCACAAAAAATCCGTATCTTTGGAAATGCAACAGGCTTATTATCATTTGATTATGATAGTTTATATCGCCCTGACGATTTAACCGAAAATAAATTAATGCATGCTGAAAATGCCGTATTTTTTTATGCGCAAGGACCGCTTCGTTTTGATTTCAATCCGACAACAGAACTATTTGATTTTCAAGAACATTACTATTCTGATTATACTTATTATTTTTTGAGTTCCGATTATGATTCCGGTTTTGACAATTCGATACCGAATCTGAATTCGACGACTGAAAACGCAACTTTTCAAGTAAATACGTTTTCAGGATTCGGATTACTGAACGAAAACGATATGAACTGGGGAAAATCCGGCAGAATTTGGTATTCCGATGATGCGTTTGACACAGAACCTCAACGTTCCTACAAATTTACCTTTCCGGGTTTGACTGATAACAGCACGGGGTATGTAGAAATTACCGCTGCGGCTGCGGCAAAACAAGTTACATCAATGTCGTGCTCGGTAAACGGGTCGAGTAAAAATTTTAGCATGGGAATTAAAGGAGACCACGGACACGCCGAACCGGGTTCTACTAATTTTACTTTCAATTCCGGCACAAGCGATGTTGTTAATGTGGATTTAACATACACAGGCACAAGCGGAAGTATAGCACGTTTAGACTATATTTTGCTGAATGTTACTCAAAATTTAAATTATTCAAACACACAACTTCAATTCAGAACAACTCAAGGGCGAAACAAAAATGATGTGGTCGAATATCAACTGTCAGGAGCATCTAATGACTTGATTATTTGGAATTTATCTAAAAAAGAACAGCCTCAAAATTGCATAGGGACACTCTCCGGTTCAACTTGGAAATTCAAATCAAAAAACACCAAAATCACCGAGTATATTGCTTTCAAAACCAAAGATGCCAAACGAATTTCCGTTTCCGATGCCCGAACTGTTACAAATCAAAACTTACATGCTTTGTCCGGTGAGACAGATATGATTATCATAACACATCCAAAGTTTTTAAGTTATGCCCAAGAACTTGCAGAGCTGCATCAAATTAATGATGAAATGAATGTTGCGGTTGCAACAATCGAACAAGTTTACAACGAATTTTCATCCGGAACGCCGGATGTGTCAGCTTACAGAGATTTTGCTCGATTTATTTATGACAAAGGAAACGGACATTTGCGTTATCTGTTACTCTTCGGAGACGGTTCTTATGATAACAAAGGAATTTTAGACGACACAGATGACAACTATATTCTAACGTATGAATCGTTAAATTCGGAAACTGCAAACACTTATGTTACAGACGATTTCTTCGGTTTTTTAGAAGATAAAGAAGGTGCCGGTCCGACTGAAACAGGCTTATACGGAAGCATTGACATCGGCATAGGTCGCATTCCGGCATCGGATGAGGAGCAGGCAGAAATTGCCTTAAATAAAATTAAAATGCACATAAATCCGGAAAGTTATTTAGATTGGCGTAACCAATTGTGTTTCATTGCAGACGACCAAGATAAGAATCAATTTGACCATATTCGAGATGCGGATACACTCACGGAGTACATCTACGAACACTACCCTCAATTTAATATCGAAAAATTATATCTTGATGCTTTTCAGCAATATACAGTTGCAGGTGGACAGCGTTACCCGGATGTAAATTCCGCAATAAAAAACCGTGTTCAAAGTGGTGTCTTAATCATCAACTATACCGGGCACGGCGGTCCGGTAGGTCTGGCTGACGAACGAATCATATCGGTTTCTGAAATTAATGATTGGTACAATCCTGATAAACAAGCACTTTGGGTTACCGCAACTTGTGAGTTTACACCATTTGACCATTCCGGAGACGAATCGGCAGGGGAACTTCTGTATTTTAACCCGACAGGGGGAGCTTTTGCTTTATTTACTACTGTCAGGCTGGCATACATCGGCTCAAATGCAGCACTTACAAAACAATTCTATTCGCGTGTTTTTCAACGCGCTGACAATGGAGAACCCCTACGTTTGGGCGACATCAGCCGACTTACAAAGAACGCTCAACTCGGCTACAACACATTTGTTTTTGTGCTATTGGGAGACCCGGCTCTAAAAGTCGGTTATGCAGAAAATTTAGTGCGAACAACGTCCATAAACAACATCACCGTTGAACAATTTTCGGATACAATAAAGGCGTTTGACTTTGTAACATTTAAAGGAGAAGTTACAGATTCCGAAGGAGTTAAACTAAGCGATTTTAACGGAAAAGTATATCCTACGGTCTATGATAAATCTCGAAATATCAAAACCTTGAACAACGACGGCTACGGTTCGTATGAATTTCGTGCACGCGATAACATTGTTTACAAAGGTGCAGCAACAGTCACAAACGGAGAGTTTGGGTTTTCATTTATCGTACCTCGTGATATTCAGCTGAGTACAGGTACAGCTCGCGTTAGTTACTATGCGCAAGACGGTAAACGAACGGCTGCCGGTGCAGATGAGAATTTTTTACTCGGAGGCATTTCTGCAACTATTCCCGATGATAACGAAGGACCTGAAATTCGCTTGTTTATGAACGACTCCTCGTTCGTCAATGGAGGCATAACAGATTCTAATCCAATGATTTATGCAATGCTTTGGGACAAAAACGGGATAAACACCTCTTCGGGTGGCGTAGGGCACGATATTACTGCTGTGATTGACGAAAATACGTTCAACACCTATATTCTAAACAGCGGCTACCGAGCTGATACTGATAACTACCAAGCCGGTACGGTAAGTTATTATCTTTCTCAAATACCGACAGGAAATCATACCTTACGTCTAAAAGCATGGGATGTACTGAATAATTCGTCGTCAGCAGAACTTGATTTTGTTGTAGCAGACGAAGAAAATTTGATTATTGAAGATTTAATTGCGTATCCGAATCCCTTTTCAGACCAAACACAAATTTGGTTTGAACATAACGCAGGAACAGAAAGCCTAAACATCACACTTGATTTTTTTAGTCTTTCAGGTGCTCATATCGGAAGCCAAAGTTATGAATATCAATCGGAAAGTTACCGTGCCGGACCTTTTGTTTGGAACGGAACAGGACAAGCCGGCGGACGATTACCTGCCGGAATGTATATTTACCGTGTAACCCTTACCGATAAAATCGGACGAACAGTCCAAGCCGGCAGTAAAGTATTGATAATTCGTTAAGCGGTTGTAACGCAAAAAACCGTTGTTTTCATTAATGAGACCACTCCGATAAGCCGCTTAGCTGTTATTAATAGAAAAATCTGATATTGA
>DYOJ01000779.1 GCA_020720705.1 Acetofilamentum sp. | reverse complement strand
CACGCTAAACATCATAATATCAACCAAATACAAATTTTAAACAGATGAAAAAATTATTGATTTCGCTTATGTTGCTCTCAACAGTTCTGACAGGCTCGGCGCAACTCAGTTTAGAAAAAACGTACACATATTCTGCAAACATCACCGAGATTTCCGAAGGTGTTTATAAAATCTACGAAATGGATGATGTAAACAACAGTTGTCGCATTTATAACATGGATTTTACGCTCTGGAAAACGATAAGTCTTACAGTTCCTGCGGGGCAGTATCTATATGATATACAATTTGTTACACAAAATGTGTTTAATACGGACTCGAATATCGAATTGGTTTACACGTATCGTTCTTACAATTCAACAAATTATTACTACACCTACACAACAAAAGTGATTAATGAAACCGGAACAGTTTTAGCTGAAATTGCGAAAGGATATGTTTCCGATATTGTAAAAACGGCAGAAAACACCTCAAAATTTGTGGTTTGGACATGCGATTACTCTTCCTATCCTTATGTTTTAACGACTGCTGTTTACGGAATACCGGGTAATTTGGCATCGGCAACAAGGCGCCTGACCGCAAACGAGCTTGAATTGAATGCGTATCCGAATCCGACCTCATCGGAAATAAATTTACCCTATTCAATCCCGTCCGGAACTATGGACTGTGAAATGCTGATTTTGAATTCCGCCGGCACTGTGGTGAAAAACATTCACTTAAATCCGATTGAAACACAAATTACACTAAATGTTTCCGAATTAAACGCGGGACTGTATGTTTATATGCTCAAAAACGGCAATGAAATGCAAGCCGGCAGAAAATTTATTGTAAAAAAATAATTGGCTGATAAGCGTAGAATGTTTCTACACTTCTAATTTTGAAATAGTTTTTTATCTAAAAATTAAGCACACTAACTCATTGCAAGCGGCTCTACAAAAGCCTGAAATGTAAAGCGATTTGCAAACTTTGCCTTGCAGTGGGATAGGGTGTCATACAATTCTTGAAAACATTATAAAAATTATAGAGAACAAAACATAGTCTTTGTAAGAAAAGTCATAACACATTGAATTACTTAATTTTACAGAGATATTTCGATTTGAATGTTTATAGAAATTCTGTAGAAATTCAATTGAAACTATTAAAAAACAAAGAATGACTACTTTTTGACCATTGAATGACAAAACATTCGATTGAAAAAATGACTACAACCTACATAATTTCAAATACTTACACGTTTTCTTACAAACACTATTTCACTTTGGAATAAAAAAAATGTATTTGCATTGTCATACAAATACATTTTTT
>DYOJ01000778.1 GCA_020720705.1 Acetofilamentum sp. | reverse complement strand
ATGGTAAGCAGTTTAACAATGCTGGATATATTTATTAATGACAGAAAAAATTAACCCGGATTATTCATTAATAATCCTGACGATTAAGCTACACCTCAAAATTGGGAAAATAAAAACTCCCAATTTTGGGTGTAGCTAAATCGGGGTTTTTCCGCTTTGCAGCCCTCATTCCTGCACACATCCATACCTTTCGCTGTGCTCAGGTATGAATAAAGCGGGTTAACTTACCAATCGAAATATATTAGCAAGAAAGCAAAAAAACATTGACACGGAAACTAAATATTGACAATGGTTTACAAGATGCTTCAGCTTGCAAAAGAGCCGTTTTTTTGCCGACACACCCGTGGATAGTTGTATATTTGTGCTTAATAATAATCATATAAACAGATTTTAGATTAATGGAAATACGAATCTTGAAACCTCGGAAGGCACTAAACAAAGCCTTTCTGAAAGTAAAACCTAACAGGACTGAAATTGAGTGTTTCAAGACTAATTTAATCCAGTTGCTCGACAGGATTAATGACAGCGAATCGGAAGAATTTCATAAAAATCTTGTTTCGGACTTTCTGAAAGATACATACTACAAACAAAATCACTTTATAAATACAAAAGGTCGAAACGACCTAGTAATACATAACACAAACAGTGCCTCCGGCACCGTGGGTGTTATTATTGAAGCTAAGAATCCGGCTAATAAATCGGAAATGCTGAAAGTATTCGCTCCTGAGGATACGAAGGAGCAAATGCTTTCTAAAATCAACGTTAAAGCATTTCAAGAACTGGTTTTGTATTATTTGCGTGAGCGGATTACACTGAAAAATATTGAAATAAAATATCTGATTGCGACCAATATTAACGAATGGTTCATATTTGATGCTTCACTTTTTGATAAATTATTTGCCCAAAACAAAAGCCTTGTAAAACAATTCAATGACTTTGAGGGCGGACGTTTGGCCGACACAAAAACAGATTTTTTCTACAAACAAATAGCTGAACCCTTTATTAATGAGATAAAATACGATATTGAATTTACTTATTTTGATATTCGTGAGTATAATAAACCTCTACAAAACGATGACAGGAAGGATGATAATAAACTCATTGCTTTATTCAAATTACTTTCGCCCGAACATCTTTTAAAACTTCCGTTTGCAAACGACAGCAACAGCCTTGATAAACGTTTTTACGGTGAATTGCTACATATTATTGGATTAATGGAAACCAGAGACGGAAGCAAAAAACTAATTGAGCGGAATAAAGAAGGGGAACGTAATACAGGTTCATTCCTTGAAAATGCAATTA
>DYOJ01000120.1 GCA_020720705.1 Acetofilamentum sp. | reverse complement strand
TTAAATACTGAAAATAAACTAATTATAATATAATCTTATCTCGAACTCAGGTTTATTCGTTTTCTTACAGACACTCAATACTAACTACTCAATACTAACTACTCAATACTAACTACTCAATGCTAACTACTCAATACTCATTTCTTATTTTTCTATACACGATGCAACGTCTTTATTTACGACTTTTTTCATTCAATAGACCGAAGCAGATTGCATTTGCTTCGTTTTTTTTTTATTTTTTTTCATGAAATTGTTTTATTAAGAAAAAAATAATATATTTGGTTTTTAGAATACGACACAAGTTTTTTTATTTTATTACAAAAATGTCAGTCATGGAAATAAAACGCACTTTCGATTTTTTAGAACACGCGCTGCAAACATACCCGCAGGACGATACGCTTGCTGTTAAACGCAACAATACTTGGGAAAAATTCAGTATTGATGCCTTTAAAAAACATGCCGATTATTTTAGTTGTGGTCTGCTTGAACTTGGTTTTACCAAAGGAGATAAAATCTCAACTGTTTCAAATAACCGTCCGGAATGGAATTTTGCCGATATGGGTATGAGCCAAATCGGGGTTGTACATGTGCCTGTATATCCGAATGTTGCCGAGAGCGAATATGAACATATCTTTGCACATTCCGAAACAAAACTTGTGTTGGTTTCATCTGCCGAACGATATGCCTTTATCAGCCCGATAGCAAAAAAATTAGACATAAAATATGTTTATACTTTTGACACAGTGGAAGGTGCTCCTTTATTTGCCGAAATATTAGAACTCGGAAAATCGAATTTTGAAAAATATTCAAAAGACCTTGAAACCATCAAAGCAAAAATTCATGAAGACGATTTGTGTTCAATCATTTATACATCCGGCACTACAGGATTGTCCAAAGGTGTGATGATGTCTCACAAAAATTTTGTAAGCAATGTTTTATATTCCGAACCGGCAGTTCCGAAACAAGCTCGCATTGCATTGAGTTTCTTGCCGTTGAACCATGTATTTGAGCGAATGTTGAATTATTTATATCTTTATTTGGGTATCCGAATTTATTATGCCGAGCGTATTGAAACACTCGTTGATAATATGAAAGAGATTAAACCACAAGTATTTGCATGCGTCCCGCGAGTGCTCGAAAAAATTTATGACAGATTATATCAAGCCGGAAACGATTTATCAGGGGTTAAAAAATCACTTTTCTTCTGGGCATTAAATCTTGCGAACGAATACGACCCGACACATCAACCCGGATTTGTTACAAAAAAGAAGTTGGCAATTGCTGATAAATTGATATATTCAAAGTGGCGCGCTGTTATGGGCGGGCGTGTTGTGTGTGTCGTATCGGGTGGGGCGGCGCTGCAACCTCGTTTGGCAAAAGTATTTACGGCTGCAAAAATTCCGGTACTCGAAGGTTACGGGCTGACTGAAACTGCTCCCGTTATAGCTGTAAATCGAATGAATGATATCCAGCCCGGAACTGTCGGAAAATTAATCGAAAAAGCCGAGGTCAAGATTGCCGATGACGGCGAAATTCTTTACAAAGGACCAAACCTGATGACAGGATATTACAAAGACCCCGAAAAAACCGCCGAAGCCATTGACGAACATGGCTGGTTTCATACCGGCGATATGGGTGAACTAAAAGGCGATATCCTAAAAATTACCGGGCGCAAAAAAGAATTGTTTAAACTTTCAACAGGCAAATATGTTGCTCCGCAAGTCATAGAGAATAAACTTAAGGAATCGCCGTTTATAGGACAGTTGATGATTTTGGGCGAAGCCGAAAAATATTGTGCCGCATTGGTTTGCCCTTCGTTCGAGTTCTTGCACGATTGGGCAAGTATCCATAAAATTCATTTCAACAATAATTTGGAATTGATTAAAAATCAACAAGTTATTCATAGATTCCAACAAGAAATTGATGAGTATAACGTGACTTTAGACCACCACATGCAAATCAAAAAATTTGCCCTTGTTTGCGAAGATTGGACACCCGAAACCGGCGAAATGTCCCCGACTTTGAAACTCAAACGAAATGTGCTGTCAAAAAAATATGATAAACGAATTAAATTTTTATTCGGACATACAAACGACGAAGGGCATATTGTTATTCCGGAATAAAAACAAGAATAAAGTGTTGATAATCTTTGTGTTTCGCTTAAAGCGAATCAGTTTTTTATTTGTGCCATATTTGTCGTAAAAAATTTTCTTACACAAACCATAAAAAATTTTATCTGCCGGCAGAAATAGACTAATTTCGCATAAAACTGTAAAGTATGTCCACATTTTTGTTTGACAGTATAATTTTTGGTCCCGTTCAAAGTCGTAGGCTGGGTATTTCCCTGGGTATAAACCTATTGCCGACAGATTATAAATTTTGTAATTTCGATTGTATTTACTGCGAGTGTGGTTACACATTTCCCGATAAATTCAAAAGTCACCCGTTTCATTCGCGTATAGAAGTTCAACAAAAACTCGAAGATATATTGCTTAAAATGCAGTATGACAATAAATTGCCTAATTATATCACCTTCGGCGGAAACGGTGAGCCGACCCTGCATCCCGAATTTCCGCAAATAATCGCCGATGCGGTAGCCCTCCGAAATCGCATAGCTCCGGAGGCGAAAATTGCAGTTTTGTCAAATGCCACGCAAGCACACAAACCTCAAATACGACAAGCCTTACTCACGGCTGACGACTGTATCATGAAACTTGATGCCGGAACAGACCTTATGCTTAAACTCATAAACGGCGAGCGAAGCGGAATAACTGTTAGGAAAATTGTAGAAGCATTATCTAATTTCGGAGGTAAAGCAATTGTTCAAACAATGTTTCTAAAAGGCTATCATAATGATATTTACGTTGATAATACAACCGAGCCTGAAATTCTGGCATGGCTGACTGCCGTCAGAGAAATATCACCCCGAAAAGTGATGATATACAGCATTGACCGCACAACCCCAAGCCCAAATTTAGAGAAAATTTCTGCCGAGAAACTTCATATCATTGCCGACCGAGTACGGTCTATCGGAATAGAAGTACAAGTTTCTGTGTAAAATCTTTTTGAAATTTACACAAAAACAGTATTTTTGTAGAGATACTTTTTTACAAATCCGCCTGTATTATATTCAGGTTAATAGTTAAATCATGAAATCAATCATTTTTTTTATTTTCGCAACAATGCTTTTCGTTGCAAGTTGCACTATCACACAGGATTACCATTTCAATTCTGACATGTCCGGCACTTCTACTACACAAGTAGATATGTCGCAACTTATTGAATTTATGGCAGGTATGGATTCAACAGGCGAAGGCGATAATTCTATGGACACCCTCGACCAAACTTTTGCCAATGCCGCCGCAACTTATCAACAACTCGGTGCTAAAAATGTAAAATACGGGTGGAACGACGATTCAACCGTGTTGTTCGTATCTTACGATTTTGACAACATTGATGTTGCAAACAAAATTCTTGAATCCGGTACGGATGCAGACATGTTGGGCGGCACCACAACAGGGAAAGAGGGCGGAAAAAAAGCTCAGTTCAAAGCCAAAGGCTCTAAACAACTCAGCTACAAAGCCCCCGAGTTTGCAAATGATACACTGATGAATAACGAAGAGATGGCTTCGATGAAAGACTATTATCAATACAAATTGTCGTTTTCCTTTGAGCGCGAAATCAAAAAATTAGACAACAAAAATGCCGTAATGACACCCGACAGCAAAAGTTTTGAGTTTGCCGGGAGTATGTTTGATATTCTATCACCCGATTTTAAAACCGATTTCAAGGTTAAATTAAAATAAATTTTCAAACCAAAATTTCCGTAGCGTTATTTACAAGACGGTTTTTTTCTGTATAAAATAAAAATTCATGGGATTAAAATGCGGAATCATCGGACTTACAAATGTTGGTAAGTCTATGATATTCAATTGTTTTTCAAATTCTAAAGCTGAAGTTACAAACTTTAGCTTCAGCACTGACAAGTCAAATTTGGGTACGGTGCAAGTGCCCGACCCGCGCTTGTATGAACTGGAAAAATATCAGCCTACCGAAAAAATCATACCGACCGTCATGGATATTATGGATTTGCCCGGTTTGGCAAAAGGTTCGGCACAAGGCGAGGGGATAGGCAATAAATTTCTTGGGGATTTGAGAAATACCGATGCCATTATTCACGTCTTAAGATGTTTTGACGATGCCAATTTACCCCATATCGAAGGTTCGGTAAATCCTGTACGTGATAAGGAAATCGTTGATTTTGAGCTGATAGTCAAAGACTTAGAATCTATTGATAAACGCTTGGAGAAAGTTGCTCGTGCTGCCAAAACCGGAGATAAAGATGCAAAACGCGGTCTTGAAGTATTGACAAAATACAAAACCCATTTTGAGAATCTACAACCTGCTCGAACCCTCATTACGGACGATTTTGAAAAAGAATACGTAAAAGATTTGTTTTTACTCACTACAAAGCCTGTTCTTTACGTTTGTAATGTGGACGATGCCTCCGCAGCCTCCGGTAACGCATACATAAAAGCACTGACTGATGCTTTGAAAGATGACGGTGCTGAAATAATTATCATTGCTGCAAAGCTGGAATCGGACATCGCAGAATTAGAAAGCGAGGACGAGCGTATGGAATTTTTAAACGATGCAGGATTGACCGAACCGGGAGTTAATAAATTAATACGGTCGGCATATAAATTACTGAATTTGGAAACCTTTTTTACCATCGGTCCAAAAGAAATACGGGCGTGGACCATACGCAGAGGAAGCACAGCTCCGGAAGCTGCCGGAGTGATACACAGCGACTTGCAACGCGGATTCATACGTGCCGAAGTTATAAAATATGCAGACTTTGTAGCACTTGGCAGCGAATTAAAATGCAAGGAAGCCGGTAAACTCAAACTCGAAGGCAAAACATACACCGTTGAGGACGGCGATTTGCTTAACATCAGGTTCAATGTCTAATCTTTCCAATGAATCACAAAAATCTCAAAATCATACGTATATGAGCCAAAAATTTAAACGCACACTCAAATATTCACGCCTTGCAATCCCGTTTCTTTTTTTCGGGTTGGCGGTTTTTTTCTCAAATTGCAACAAAGGGCATGTCGAAATATTAGACATTCTTGATACGGTTGAAAATTGTTCCGTGCCTTATGTTGTTTATTTTTATCCGAAAGCCGACATCGGAAACGGAGATGTTTCCTATCGCTGGGATTTCGGTGACGGCGAATTTTCGGACGAGAGAACTCCCGTGCATGTTTACAACAAAACAGGGCTTTTTACCGTAACCTTAAAAGTCCGAAACAAAGAAAAAGAAGACGTAAAATCAAAAAAAATTGACTTGCAGGCTGCGAGTCTGCCTATTCAACCCGAGTTTGAATACGCATATTTCGGAAGCGGAAAATTTGCTACGGCAAAATTCAGTTTCTTGAATTATTCCCAACATGCTACTTCGTTTGAGTGGGATTTTGGGGACGGATATTCGTCCGAACTCGAAAGCCCCACCCACGAGTTTGCTTTAAGCGGAACATACAACGTAACTCTGAACGCAATTTGTAACGGAGACACAGCAAAACTCTCCGAAAGTTTCACAATTCTGCCTGCTCCTAACGACTTTTACATAGCGGATATCAGGGTTTGGTTGCCGTCTCAGTTTCTCGGGACAAGTATTATTTGCGACGTGTCATATAATGGATGGGTCATCGAAACAAGCCCTGTTGCGCACGATATTTCGGGCTATCCCGTTGTGCTGCCAATAAATGAATATGTGCCGCATATTGATTTCGGACCTTATGACAACATCAAATTTGAAGTCTATGATATAAATGTTGCTAATTCGGCACCGATCTATACTTTTGCAGTTTCGATGTTGGATATTCAAAACGATTATTATCCTTACATGCTCATTTTTGACGACGGTAATGATTATGCTGCCGAAGTGGATATTAATTACGAAATTGATAAAAAGAAAAAATAAATTGTCTCTTAAATAATAATCAGAAACAAAAATGAACTCAAAAAAGTATATTTTCATAACGTTTATTGTCCTGATAAATGTTCTCGTTGCACAAGCACAAACCGACCGTACTTGGTGGAACTCGCTCTCGCCGGAATGGAAAAAAGTTATTCAAAAGCAACAGTTCAAAGGCAAAGACATCAACCCCACAGACGAACAACTTGCAGAAGTGTCCAAAATGGTATTTCTGGACATTGCCGGCGATAAAAGTGTTAAATCTCTAAAACCGGTAAAAGAACTTGTGCTTTTGGAGGTCATAAAATGCGACGGCAGCGGTATCGAAAGCCTCGAAGGTGTTGAAGGTCTTATCAATTTGAGACGTATAGATTGCTCCGATAACGACAACATCAGTTCGCTCACCCCGCTCACAGGTTTGACAAATTTGGAAGAAATAAAATGCGGAAATACGATGGTCAAAAATATCGCACCCTTGCGTAATATGACAAGTTTACTGAAATTAGACCTCCATTATACCACCGTTGTAGATTTGCGTATTTTGAAAGATTTAAAAAAACTCGAATATTTAGACGTATCTGAAAATGTTTCGCTCTATGCACTTGACGGTGTTGAGTTTATGCCCGAATTGCGCGAGCTTAATTGTAGTAAAACCAACGTGGACGACCTTGCGCCGCTGTCAAAAGTCAGCAAACTCGAGCGCTTAGATTGTTCCGATTCTCGTGTAACCTCGCTTCGTCCTATTCAACTCAACAAAAGCTTAACCGAAGTGAATTGCTCCGATACCGAAGTTACCGCAAATAGTTTGGAATATCTGCTCGGACAGTCAAACTTGCTGATGATACGTGCAAAAAACATCAAAATTACAGCTAAAGAAATATCTTTTTTTGAAACTCAACTTCAAAAACGAAATCCTCGAGCCACCATACT